>CAYYPF010000015.1:0-14797 GCA_964473475.1 Microcaldota archaeon
CGTTCTCAAAGTACCCCATCTGCTTGCAGTGGGGTCTCTTCGGTCACATTGATTCTCTGGCGTCTCTGGATTTTCTTATTGAATCAGGTTATTCGCATGATTCATAGAATTTCCTAGTATAATTAGTTTTTAATACTTAAGTATAAATTAATTTACCATGTGGTATGTAAATAGTAGCTTTCCCTGGACTCTGGCAGCAATAGGCCTATTCCTTGGAGTTGTACTTACAACCCTGTATTATTTAATGTCAAAAATAATTGATGTTCCTTCTCTCTCAGCTACAACCAAGGAGATGATTGCAGGACTAATCTTCACTGCGTTTCTCCTGGGTTCTATTGTAACTATTGGAGTTATTCTAAACACAATCTTTGGTTCCCTTGCCTGTCCAGCAGGTGCAATAAACTGCAATCACATAAATGTGGCCTATTACTCGCTGAGTATGATCGGAAATAATCTGCGTACAATGTATATGGATTTGTATGCATACGACGTGCTTATTTCTCTTCTAAGTTCAATTAATATTCCGCTTTTTCCTATACACGTGTTTGTTTTTATATTTACAATAAATATTTCCATATTCCCAGGGTTAGTTCTTCTTTCAGAGGTCCATACCCTTATAGTTGAGGGAATCGGATATGCTTACGCAATGCTAATAGTCAAACAAAGTTTACTTGAGGTTTCAGCTGTTGCTGCCCCGTATATTATACTGCCCTTAGGAATATTTATGCGCTGCATGCCTGGAGTATCCAGGACAGGCTCAACATTAATTGCCTTTTCAATAACTCTTTATTTCATAATGCCGCTTGCATTTACAATGAGCAGCTACATTATTTTTGATTATGTAAAGCCCTCGCCTTATTTTATAGAATTTGATAAGCCTTCTGGACTAAGTACATTATGCGGTTCAAAAGATGATCCGCTTACCAATGATAAAGTAACTAAGATGACTGAGCACATAACTAAAATATACGGAACCCACCAAAAAGATATTGAGGATGCACAAGGCACTGACTATGGATTCTGGGGAAATATAAAGAATGTTTTTACTGGAGCATGGGGGGCAATCAAGGATCTTGGGAACATATTTACTTTGATAATCCAAGAGACTTTCTCCTCCAGTTCTTTTTATGAATTGCTTTTGCCAATTTCATTTACAAAAGGGTTTTACATTTATCTAGTTAAGGAACTTGTACTCTATTCCCAATTCCTGGTTGTTGCAGTAGTAACTACTGTTCTAGAGTTTATAGTGATTGTTACAGGACATAGGTCAATCTCTCCTGCGATTATGGGTGAGATGGAGATATTCGGAATAACAAAAATAATTTAGGGGCGCACCCATGATACTTGATGGACTTTTATTTCCTGTTATTTTTCTCATGATTCTGTTAATTGCAATTACATACATGTTCTCCCAGGCACTTAAAGTTCCTGAATGGGAGGTATTTGCAAAGGTTGAGCTTTATGAGTTATTCATCTCAGTATTGATTCTTATAAGTGCAGAAGCATTCTTTCAATTTTCTGCAGATTTTTCCAATACCCTTGTAGGCGGGGATCCGTTTGATGCTGCAAGGGATTTTATTACAAAATCAGTAGTTCAGGGAGTTTATCCTGCCCTAGATTATTCTTATTCAATTATTGGCTGGTATTCCACAATAAACACATTCATGATCCGGCCCAGTGATGCAGTTTGGACATGGACCTATAAAGTAGCACCTGGAGCAGACCTGCTTGTTTCCATGGCAAATCTCTGTGCCTTTGGTTTTATAACTATTTACGGGAGTCTTACTGCCCAACTATTCCTGCTTTCAGTGATTCAGGCAACAATGCATTCACTAGTGTTTCCTATAGGTCTCTTGCTTAGGTTCTTTCCACCCACTCGGCAGGCTGGTGCATTTGCAATTACGCTGGCAATTGCATTTTATGCAGTTTATCCAACAACCTTTGCAATTCACTCTATAGTTATGGATGAGATGGCTAAACTAGAGGAATGCGGGCACGTAGAAGGCTGCGATGCAGAGTATGAACCATTCTCTGAGGCAGAAGCATTTGAGCAACGTGCAAAAATGATTGCAAGCCCTTATTTAGTCGGGCTTCTCACGATTCTTCCCTCTCCGTTATGTGCTACGATCGCTGGAAAGCCAATAATAGGTAAACTATGCTCTCTTGCTGGTTTCCTTTCTTCAGAAACATTTGTTATGACTGCACAGCCAAAATTATTTTCCCCTTTAATTGAATCCTTTGCAAGGCTTTCATTGGTTACATTTTTCCTTCCAGCACTCTCAATGGTTATTACAATTGCGTTTATAAACGGAGTTAGCAAATTTCTCATAAGTAAGGTGTAACATCCTGAGACAACAAAAAGTCCAGAGAACTAATCGTCCGAAAGAACGTAACAACGTTCTTGGGGCGTAGAGAATGACAACTCATTCTCTGGCGTCTCTAGCTCCGATTGAAACCCGTTGGTTTCAATGGACCATAAAATGCTGCGGCATTTTATCGGTCTTCAACAGTTTTGCAGTTGAAGATCGTCTCAGTCTGTCCACAACCATGTGGATAGAAATTAAAATAGAATATGAAAAATGTAAGTGGTTGTGTACATGTTTGGAGCAGAAGCTGATCCCTGGACCGCGTATACGAGTCTTATGCCCCTAGTCTATTTGTTGCTGATTGCAATGACAGGAATAGTAGCAATTGTATTCATGGTCGGTAACTTCATAAGCAATGATAATGTGCGCGCTTGGGCAAAATCAGAAATAGTTGAAATTATTTATTCTGCAGTCCTATTCCTAATGTTGTACATGCTTCTTCCAATGAGTGAAAATATACTCAAGGAACCAGTTCAGAGTATGTTTACTCCTCAGACTAATAAACTTATGGAGGCTGCGCAAACTAGCGAGGCATACAAGATTTTACCAGTTCATATCCAATATTCAAAATTTTTTCTTTCCCGCTTATTCGATGATTCAGTGAAATTCAATTTCGATGTCTATCAGTCTTACACATGGACTGCATATCTAACTGATATTTCTATTGGCCTTGATGCCTTGTGGCAATCACGTTCTGGTTTGGACTATAATCCTCTGCGTGGTTTCTTCAATATGGGGAATATAATCAAGCATGAAATATTCAATTTCGTAGTTAAGATTTCTATAATTACTAAATTCCAAGAGGTATTTCTTCAGGTTATTTCCAGTGCAGTATTTCCAATATTCGTAGGTGCAGGCATATTGCTCAGAAGCTTTTATTTTACCCGTAAATTAGGCGGGCTCTTAATGGCAATAGCTATTGGGCTTTACTTCATATTTCCAATGGCGTATATTCTTGCAGGTTCAGTATATGATTATACAGGAGGATTCCAGAAAGGTGTTGCTTCAGTTAATGTAAAATTCGATCCTGGTGCAGATGCACTATTTAATCCATTCAATAGTATTGTTAAAATTTCCAAAGAAACCCTTACACCCGAAGAATTACGAACCCTGTCTATTGACGGGATGAGTGCAAGTGATTCTTTTGAAAATAAGGCAGATCTAGATATATGCGCAGCTCTTGAGGGCGGAAGCGTTCAACCTGGATCTGCAGACTCGGGCGCAGCAGCTGAAATCGGAGCTACAGTAAAAAACTGGTATGATCCATTCGTAAGTGAAGGGTTCGAAGCAATTCCAATTAATGACGCATACTTTGATTATACTGCACGGTTAATGTTTTTCTCATTTTTCTTTTCATTCTTAGGAGTAATGGCTACAATTGCAGGCATAAGAAGCCTTTCAATGCTTTTCGGTGGAGACATAGAGCTCGCAGGGCTTACACATTTAATCTGATGATTCTATGCACGCACTTTCTTTCCGAAAATTATTGATTATTTTATTCTTGTGCTTCCTCTTAGTTCCATCTGCTGTTTTCGCTCCTGATTCCGAAGAGTCAGAAGCTGAGGAGCAGGTTACTACTACAGCCCAAGCAGTATTTGATGAGTTACATGCTAATATTGATTCTGATTCTTGCAATCCCCCTCCTGGAAGTGGGCTTATTCCTTTTGCAACTATTCCAGTTATACTGATTGCATTCCTGTTTTTTATAGTTGCATTAATTATGTACATGCTTGGAAACTTTTTGCAATCTCCCCAGATAATTGCACTTGCAAAAGAAGAGGGATATATGGTAATTTTTACAATTGCATTGGCTGTTTTTACTTATGCTGCAATTGCAGCAAGTGATATGTTCTCACTAATCTTACCTATTTATTCTGCGCCAACAATGATTGATGTTGCAATAAAATTTTCATTCCAGGTAGGGGAGGTACTTGCAAAGGACCTTTCAGTACTCATATTCTTCAACGGAATACTTGGCTTTTTTGCAACCTCAACAATGTATTTTGGTTCCTTTGAAAATTCAATGGTTATTGCACCTGGACTTGCACTTAAGCCACTTACAGATGTAATTACATTAATGATTCAGCTTGTCTCAGTTTCCATGGCTGAATGGCTCTTCCATATAGTTACTTTATGTTTCATAAAAAAATGGATACCTGTAGTCTTTATTCCCCTTGGGCTTTTCCTAAGAGCAATTCCATACACTAGGGACGGAGGAAATGCAATACTTGCACTTTCAATTTCACTTGCAATTATTTATCCAGCACTATTCTTTGTTCAGGGAGTAATCTTTGATCTCACCCGCCCGAATCTAGAATATGGAGGCATGCTATTCCAGTTATTTAACCAGCTTGGCTGGTCAAATGTTCTTATTGCAGGTGCAGCAATTTATCTAATTTCTCAAACAGTATTAGTTCCAATTCTAATTGTTGGATTCGGAGACCTTACATTCATGCTCGCAAAAGAATCGCTGTATATGTTCGCAGTAATGAGCTTATTTTTTCCATTCATAAATATATTCATTACAATGACTGTTGCAAAAGAAATCGGAAAAGCAATTTTCAATGCAGAAACGAATTTCACAGCAATAATCCGGGTGATATGAGGTGTCTGACTTTTCTGTTTGCGATTATGTTTGCACTGGAACCACCCCAGTTGAAATGTTTGGGATGAATTTTGGAGGATGGCAGAACTTAGTTGCACTAGCACTTTTTGCCTCAGCCCTAATCCTAATTCTTTTTTATATGGTTGCAACCATTCTTAGGAATGATAAGGCTATTGCCTGGATAAAATTAGAAGCATTTGAATTTTTTGGAACAGTAGTAATTGCTGTATTCATAATGGCTTTAGTGGGATTTTTATGCGCTTTTAATGCAGGTTGGATTTTTAGCAGTGCAGAGCTAACTCAGTTAAGTTCAGAGGTTGATCTGGATGAGCCGCTCTCAGAAAACACCCACATATACGCGCTCTCTCAGGCTTATCTTAAGGGAGTTGGAGAGAAAATTGTTAATTTTATGACTTTGGATATGTTCGGTGCTTCCTTTGCAGATGCATTTACAGCTACTAAATTTATTGCAAAGCCAATTGGCCAGGGGTTTGAAGGCTCCCCGCTTTCAGGAATAGGATCCCCAATAAAACTAATCCTGAATAATGCAATGGTTGCAATGCTTATTGCTTATTCCATAAACGAAGCGCAGTTCATGATACTAAAATATTCTCTTCTTGCATTTCCACGATGGTTCTTACCCTTAGGAATTTTATTCAGGGCATTCCTTCCTACACGAAGGTTTGGAGGATCTTTAATTGCACTTTCCATTTCAATGCTGATAATATATCCGATTCTCTTCTCAATCAGCCTGCTAGTTACCTCATCAGGATTGATCTCTTTGGGTGATACTCTTTCATCTACTTTTGATTTCACAGTAAATGACCTTTACAAACAAACAACCTATGGTTTTGCACAGGACTTTACTGTTAGTTCTCTTGAGGATATTCCTTTGGGTGCAGTAAAGCTGTTTGAGATATTCGGTAATATGTTCGCGAGTTTTATAGGCGGAACTTTCGGTCTTCTGTACTTTTCAACGTTATTTATAGTTGGATGGGTTGCATTTGTAGGCTTCCTTCTTCCAGGCATAAATTCAATAATTTTAATACATACAATGAATTCATTAGGAAGAACACTTGGTGAGCATATAGACATAACAAGTTTAACAAGGGTAATATAAGATGCTGCAAATCATATATAAGTCCCGGATTGTCCTGCATAGTCGTGGGTTGTCTTGTTCAAGACGCAAGACCTCAAGACCACCGTGGTATCTTCCGAGATATTTAAGCAGTACAAATCAAGACTCCAAGACTCAGGATAGGGTGATATAATGGCAGAGATTATTGCTGATTGGGCAGAACTCTCTGTGCTTTGTGCATTTCTTTCAGTTCTTGTTGCGTTATTGCTCTATATGATATCTAAAATATTCAGCATTCCAAAACTTTCCCAGGATGCAAAAAGCGAGATGATATTTGCTGCATCCACAGTATTTTTAGTTCTGTTTACAATCTCAGTTCTGGCCTTTGCAGAGGATGTTGCAACACAATTTCTTCTAGGCTTCTATGATTATAATGTAGATGTTTTAGGATACATCCAGGATCAGAATATTAATCCCAATTCATCCTATGATGCAAATAGTGATTTTGCTGCAAGGGCAATAGATATAGAAAACAGCACTGCTGATATTCATTTTATAGATATACTGATTGTTTATTTGAATAGTCTTGCAGGATGCATGACTAAGGTTTTGAATTTTGTATGGGGAGTAGATATTTTTGTGAGCGGTTTTGCCAGCGTACTTGTTGAAACATTCATGTCTGAACTTTCTACAGGATTTTTCGTAAAATATTTTGCAGAGCGTGTTTCCACAATAACCAATGGGCTGAATTTCTACCTGATAATGTTTTATCTGATGTACCACATCTTAATGTTCCTCAAATATCTTGGCTTATCCTTCTTTGTTTTGGGAGTAGTTCTCAGGGCTTTTCCGCCAACAAGAGGTGCAGGTGCATATATAATGGCACTTACAATTGGCCTTTATTTTATCTTCCCGATTTCTTACGTAACTATGGCATTCATTACTGTAAGCCAGAAGCCAGCTGGCTGCTATCTGCCAGATATTCCGCTTCCTGAAAAAAGCACATGCGGCAGTCTAGATCCAAGTAAAATTTCAGAAAATCAGATTTATTTGGAAATAAATAAAGAGAGCATTACTGATTATTTTGATTATCTTTCCTTTTCTTTCATGAGGCAACTTACACTTAATATGTGCTGTCTGCCGATTATTGCCATCACGCTTACGCTCAGTTTTATACTTTCTACGAGCAGTTTGTTTGGTGCAACAATTCCTGAGGTTGGAAGAGGTTTAATAAAACTAATCTAAAGTCTCCAGGTCTTGGAGTAGTCCTGGGGTTGTCCTGGAAAGAGGTATAAATTATGACACAAGATCCTAAAAAATTACATGTTTATCAAAAAGCATTTGAACTAAGTGTAGAAGTTTATAAGCGGTTCAAAGACGTTAAAGTTAGCCTTAGATTGAGAGAACAATTATTCGGTTCTGTATCTTCAATCTGTGCAAATCTGGCAGAGATGGGTTCTTTTGAGAGTAAAACACAACAAAAGCAAAAAATAGTAATCTGCATAGGTGAATGCAATGAGGCAGAGTATTGGTTTGATTTTTGTAAGGAAGTGGGTTTACTCAATGAGTCAGAACATCAAAAATTTTTATCAGAGTTAACGCGAGTGCGAATTATGCTTTTTAATTTACTCGCTTCTGTTAAGAAGGATATAAAAGAAAAGAGTACATAAGTTTAGATATTTTATTTAGTCAAGACTATCCAAGACCATACAAGACAATCCGAGACAATTCATGTTTATATTTACCAGGGTACGTTCTTCATTCCTGCCCTATTTGCAATATAATTAGTAAATATATGGACAATATACGTAAACACAAGAATGAATGCCAGATTTTCAATTGAATAAAATTCTTTTGGAGAAGATGGATATGCAAACAGCATTGCAACAATTATAAACGAAAGCTGGTCAAGGAAAAATGGCTTTCCTGATTTAACGCTTGCCCTTCTTTTTACAAAACTTCCTGCAAGATCCCCAACTAATGTTCCCAATGCAAGCAGGCATCCGCTTAGGAACTGGGTTTTCTGGTCAGGGAACAAGTCCAATGGAAAGAATTTTGCAATTATTGCTGCAGCAATTATCCCGCAGGCAACTCCGCCAATAAATCCGCGTATGGTTTTTCCATCTCCGAATATTCGGCCCTTTCCTATTTTTCTTCCTAAGTCTATAGGCGTTCCCCCACCCACAACTACTGGTGAGGCATTTGCTACGTATGCAGGAAATATGAATAGCAATAATCTGATTATATTTATCATCGGGCAATCACACCATATACTGAACCAATTTTATATTTTCTGAATATTCCGTTCAATCAATTGTAGGTTTTTTGATAGATGAACATTTTTAATATTATCCTCTTGTTTATTTTTATATGAATTCCATGATTAAAAAGAAAACAATTATCAGTTTTAATTCGCAAGCAGGCTCTCAGAATACTGGAAGAAGAAATCCGTTATTGCATGTAATTCCTTTTTTAGTTGGAATAGGATTTCTCTTAGTTCTGGCTTTCTATTTCCTTGGCTCATTTATTGCTCCAATGTTTATGGGAAAATGCGTTGCTGTAATTGAGATAAATACTGAACTAATAACAGAAGGCATTCCCTCCTCAATGTTTGCAGAAGGAGTTCCTGGTTCTTCAGAAATTGTTGCTGCAATAAAGGAACTTGATGCTAGGCCAGATGTTGGCGCAGTAGTTTTTGTAATTAATTCCGGAGGAGGTTCCATAATCGCAAGCAGGGAAATTTATGATGCAATAAATTCCCTTTCAAAACCAAAAGTTGCTTATTTTAGAGAGGTTGCAGCCTCGGGAGCATATTACATCTCAACCCCTGCGGACTACATAATTTCTGACCCATATACGCTTACCGGAAGCATTGGGGTAATCATGCCGCAAGCAGAAATGAGCGGGTTGCTTGAAAACTTAGGAGTGAACATTACTTCAATAGCCTCTGGAGAGCATAAGGATATTGGTTCTCCCTATAAGCAAATGGATACTGAGGAGGAAGGCATTCTCCAGGATATTGTAAACCTCGTATTTGAAGATTTCAAATCAGTAATCCTAAAGAATAGAGGAGATAAATTAGATAAGAAAAAGTTTGAGGAAGTTTTGGATGGAAGAGTGCTTTTAGGAGTTCAGGCATATGAGATTGGATTAGTGGATGCTCTTGGAACAAAGCAGGATGCAATAAATAAAGCTGCAGAACTTGCCGGATTGCCTGAAAATCCCAGAGTTTCTGAGGTTAAAATTACATATTCAGAAAAAGGGTTATTTGAGCTCGATTCCTTTGTGAAGAGCATACTTGCATCAGGCCAGAATAAGGGATTACAGTACAAATGATTGGGCTGAAATAACCATGTTCTCAAAAATTCTTCCTTTTGTTCTTTTTTTTATTCTTCTTTCAGTTATTTCTTATTTTTTCTTTTTTGAACCAAGTTCTAATTTTTTCTCTGATTCTGAAAAAGAAGAACCTAAAAATACCTGTACACCTGGAGAAACAATTGATTGCGAAACTGATTTGGATTGCGAAGGAAAAAAATACTGCACAAGCAATGGATGGACTGATTGCACAGTTTCAAAAATTTGCATTCCTGGTTCTAAGAAAAAATGCATGGATGGCTGCCTTAATGGCTATGAAATATGCAATGAGTGCGGAACAGCGTATAGTCCCTGCTTAGGTGAATCATCAATTGAATGATTAGTATTTATAAATATTCTAATTAATGCATATATTATGAACTCAAGAAAGGCGTTCGTTTTTTCGATAGATGCATTTGTAGCGTTTACCTTGTGCATGGTTGCGTTATACTCATTAGTCTTCTTCTCAGGAATTCCACATACCTATTATTCTAATCTAATGCAGGCAAATGATCTTTCCAAAGATATTCTCACAACATTTATGGATACGCCCTCTCCAAAAGAAGGGCAAACTACTCTTTTGGGTTATTTAATCTTCGGAAATCCAGGGGTTGCAGACGGATATTTGAAAGAGCTCGTCCCCTCACAGTTTGGGTATTCCTTAGAAACAAGCAGTACTGGGGATGAGGATGATTTTACTCCAATAGTTAATACTTATGAAAAAAAAGACTATAAGAAATTAAAAGCAGTTTCTTATGCATTGCTCTTTGATTTTAAATCCCCAACAATTAGTTCAAATCCATTTGGATACAATACTTGCACTGGTACTGGAAAACCATGTACAATGTCCAGCCATTATGAAAAAGGAAAATTTAGCGTTGTAATTGTAAGGTTGATAATCTATGCATAATAGCCATTACAAAGTACCTACCCTGCATACTTCTGTGCTTAGAGGCAATTCTAATTACAGACCAGTAGACCGTTTGAAATGCAAAAAAGCATTTCAAAGGTCCATTGAAACCAACAGGTTTCAATCGGAGCTCTCTTCTATTAAGCAAAAGACCGCTCGGCCTAGTACGAAACATTCCAAATCTTCCCGAACTGCTACTGCCCAGCCGCGAACCAGAAAGGCATTCTTCTTTATTGTAGTTTCACTCCTGCTTCTTACTTACGTACTTTCTAATTTAACCTTATGGAGCAAGGCAATAGAAATTCAAGAGAAAAGAATTTCTGAAGGTTTCAAGAGCAGTACCTTGGAATTTATGGTTTCCCAAATTAAGCAGGATGATGTGGAAGAATTCTCAAAGGTTGCTGCAAGTTATGCAGTTTATTCTCTGAACAATCATTCAATTAAAAATCCAGTTAAGGAAGGAGATGCAGCTAATCTATACTCAAACATAAATCTAAGTGTTCATGATTTGCTTGCAAATGGAGAAGCAGGAGCAGGCTATTTTGCAGGGGAAGAATTAGCACTGAAATATACAGACGAAGAGCTTGCTTCCTACACATTTAAAGGATTCTTTGATAAGTTGGATAAAACCTTACAGAACTCAGGATTAAAATTAGATTCCTATTCATTCACTGGATTTTCTATGAACCAATCTGATTATACTACTCTAAATTTTTCCTTTACGCTTGAAGTAAAGGCCTCTGATAATTTTAACACAGCTTCGCTCTCAAGAACATTCCAAATAGTTTTCGAGCTTCCAATTGATGGGTTAGTTGATCCTGCAGTTGCTAGAGAAATGCAGAAGGAAGACTATGGCTCGCAAATAATTGAAAAGCAAATATTCTTGGGAGTAGATTACTACCAAACTCCTGGGGCTCTTTGGATAACTGAAGGTGTAAGCAGTTTTGGGCAAGGATGGTTTTATGGCCCAGTTTGGGAAGCCACAAATGGAAATTTCCCCTCCAGGGATCCACTCCAGGTATCTTCCTGGATTCTGAAAGGAACAGAAGCAGAAATAGGTGCAGCTGAAGATCGAAATCTTTTTGGTGCGTATATAATTACAGATATAATTACTGTTGATGATCTTGTAAATGATTTTGATAAGCCTGTTTTCTTAAGTCCAAATCCAAAGCTTTCTAGATGTGAAGATGAAAGGTGCATTTTATTTGTTTCCCAATATTCTCCAAAAGAAATTAATAATCATCCTCAGCTCGGTGGTTCAAGTGCAGCAATTTCATATGGTATAGAAGATTTGAAGGATTTTGTGATGTGCGGCTATTATATTCCAGATCCAGAAGGTCCATCATATTTCCAGAGATTACTAGATGATTCTTTTAGCCCTGAAAAAAAGAATGAAGAATTTGGAATTGCCAGCTTTTTAATCTGGGATGGAATAGAAGCTAAGGGAAAACTAAGCGACCTAAGTAGATTAGACTATGAATTCTTTAATGGGGAGGATGGAAAAATAATCCGGGGAATGCCTGGATGCAAATATGCGGCAATCTGTTCACAGGAAGGGGCATATGTTGGCCAGTTCAAACTTTCAGATACTGCCTTAAAAAAATATGTTAAAGAAAATTGGGATGCTACCCATATTTATTGTGAAGGGGATGAATGGTCCTCTTGTGAGGGGAACTAATATGAGAGCACTTAAAGCGCAGGCCTCTATGGAAATGCTTATTACTGTAGGCATGATGATGGCATTTGTTGTTCCAATTTCTCTCTTGCTCCTTTCAGTTTCCAGTCAGAATTTTGAAGAGGTTTCCAAGCATCAGGCATATGTTACTGTTCAGAAAATTGCGCATGCAGTAAATTCTGTTTATTTGGAAGGAAAGGATTCTTCAAAAAATGTTCTTTTGAATATTCCTTCAAATACAAAATCCGTTGAAATTCGTTCCTCTGAAATCGTATTGGTTTTAACTACGAAATCTGGGGATTATGATGTTAGCTATCCACTTATTCCCTCTCCTGGAGAAGTAACTGTAGCAGAAACTAATGAAGAAATAACCCTAAGAGGGCTTAGCTGGATACAAGTAAAAAATATCGGAAACAATAAGGTTGAGATTTATGAAAGTTCGTAAATACCAGGCTAATCAAAAGAATTACAACGTCCCGGCCGACGGAGCATTAGATTCTGCTAGGACGACGTCTCCTGGTTTGCAGAAGTATTCCTCTAACTGCCTAATAAGTGGAATACAGAAGAATTACAGAGGTCAGGCTGCAGTTGAATTCTTCGCCTATGCTGGCGTTTTCCTACTCATAATTATAATTACTGCATCCTCAATATTCTTCCTTTCCCAGCAGGATAATAAGTATTTCGAGAGCAAGTATGCAACTGAAGTTGGCCATTCCTTTGCTTCTTCCTATATTCTCGCAGTAGCTGGTGGAACAGGATTCAACTATACAATATTTTATCCAAAAACCATTATGGGAAAAGAATATAATATCACTTTCAATACAGAGCAATATACTATTTTTATTAACTGGGAGAATGAAGGCAACTTATTTAGCTATCCTTTCTCAGTTCCTAAGTATACATCAGCGTACGAAGGGTGCATTTTAAAAGGAGAAAATTCACAAGGAAACCCAATAGGAATAGTAAATAGTCAAAAAGGAGAGACACTAAACTTTTTTAATGATGGTTCAAAATTAACCATTACTCAGGAGGGGGACTGCTCATGAATCGTACTTATACAAACTCAGATTACGGCAACAGACAAATAACCAGCTCAGGCTCGTTGCTCAGGTTGCATACGCGACAGCCTAAAAATACATATACAAACTTAAGCCACTCAGGCTGTAACAGGCTAATAACCAATCCACATACTAAAAAAGGCCTTTACTTTAGTTTTGATGCTGTTATTGCCTCAGTTATATTCATTCTAACTATAATTTCCGTAATCTCGTACTGGCATTCAGTACATACTGGAATGAAGCAAGAAGATCTAATGCTAATGGAAGAGGCAATCAGGGTTTCAGATATGGTTCTTCTTCCAGATCAAGGCAAGGGATTTGGATTCACAGAAACTTTTGATAATAAAACAATTGTTCTCTCAAAGGTTTCTGGTTATGCGGATTTAGTTGGAACAAATGAGAATAAGATAAAAACCGATGTGGGTACTCCTTATAATGTGTATATTACTTTCGATATTTTTGATCCACAGGATAATTGGTTAAACAGTGGAACTAAACCATTAGAGATTGGAGAGCCATATAAAGATGCAAAAATGGTTGGAAAATTCACAAGAATTGCTTCAGCATATGACGATGATGAAGGAAATCTAATTGTAAAAATCTCAGTTTTTCTGTATAATTAGTCCAGACTTATCAGTTGATTTGTAATCAGTGTGCTTTATAAACATTATTCTTGAATTATGAACGATTGTTATGAGAGGATTCAATTTAATTCTAGGGGTATTGGTATTTGTATTTTTAGTTGGGGTAAGTTATTCTTCTGCTCCAGCCATTCTAAATTGTACTAATATTACTGAACCAGGAGAATATGTGATTGGTACAGATATTACTGGAAACCACAGCGTAAATGGAATTGGTGCATGTATATTCATTAATTCAAGTAATGTTAGCTTGGATGGTGTCGGCTACTCCCTTACTGGTTTATGGTCAGGAAACATGAATACATTCGGAATATATTTGAACGAATCCCTTATTACAAATGTTACAATCACAAGTCTTACTATTTTAAATTATACTTATGGAATTTCCTTAAACTATACAAATGATACAACTGTCCAATATTGTAACATATATAATAATAGTTATGGAATTTCCTTATTATATGCAAATTACACGACTATCCGCCATATAAATCTTTCGAACAATACAATCGCAATAAATCTTTACGGAGGGCAGTCCAACAAGCTGAGCAGTTTGAGGGTATTTGGAAACAACGGAATTCCTGCTGCGATTAAATTTGATTCTGCTAATGATCCCACCATGTGGAATGTCCTGAATGATAGTTATATCTATAATAATCGGGGTAATGCCACACGGTTTAATTTTGTGAATGTTACAAACATAACTAATAATCATATATACAATAATTCTGGGTACGGGATATACCTATACTCAGTAAATACAGTGCTAAACACCACAATCGCCGATAATTACCTGTACAACAACACAGATTATGCAATAATGCTGTACGGCTATACTGATTCAATTGGAAATACTTCAATTCTTAATAATTATATTTACACGAATCAAAGCAGATATTTTTATGCTACCCCTCCAAGTTCAGGCCAATACCACTTCAATATTACTAATTTATATATTTCAAGTTCCTTGAACGGAGGCCAGAGTTATATAAAATTCAACTCAGTTAATTATAATGCTTCATCAGGAGCTCTTGCAGTAAACAATACAAACATAGCTTTAGGAACAGACTTTGCCTCAGGTAATGCCTCTTCCTTAGGAGTATTCAATTC
>CAYYPF010000016.1:0-4499 GCA_964473475.1 Microcaldota archaeon
CTAAAGAGGAAATGCTCCTGCAAAAGTGCATTCTGGGGTTGTAGAATACATTTTTGGAAGTTTTAAATTCAATTGATTCTTCATTCATTATTCTGAATTCACATGTGAAGTTATAAAAAGATTGAGTTAGATACTGGAAGTATGACCAAGAGTATAATCGGATTGCTATTTTTAGTTGGAATATTAATTTCAGTAGGATTCGCAATAACGGTTCCAGAAGGCATAGTAACACTTGATGGAAAAATAGATTTCATTAACGAAGGGTGGAATGATGCAACATATAATGGATTATATAATGCTACAGGTTCTGAACTGGGAGGAGCACTATTCTTAGAAAATTCTGAGAGAGTATGTGTTGGGTTTACTGTTGCAGATGCAACACCATTAGCTGAGGATTACTTCCAAGTAACATTTACTGGGGGTCCGGATGTACAGATTAACAGATTTAGTTCCAGAACTAAGGATTATGACTGGTATTGGAGTGCAGAACGGTGTTATTCTTTTTCTGCATTGGGAATAAGTAAAGGAAGCGCTACCCAGCTCACAGTCAAAGTTAAACATGATGATTTTCATCACTCAGCTGCAGATCTTACCCAAAAAACAATAACTCTTGAACCAGCAACTAGATGGGGCTGTCTTAGTTATGCTACTGAATGTTGTATAGACACTGACTGTGGGGCTGGGAAATATTGTATCCCTCAGGGAAGCTGCCTAATGCTTGGAGACTGTATTGGGGACTACAATTGCGCAGTAGGAGAGCAATGCGGAACTGATTGGAATTGTGAACCAAAACCAGGTTATTGTACTACGAATGCAAATTGTGCTGATGATGAATATTGTATGTTGGCTGCAACACCAGCAAATAATCATTGTACTGATGTAACTGCTGGAGAGTGTGGATATATTGCAAATCACCAATGGAATGAATATGAGTGCTGTGCAGATTCTGATTGTATTGGAATAGAGTCTTGCTCAAATCATGCGTGTGTAGTTACAAATACCTGCGCATCAAATGCTGATTGCGCTGATACTGCATACTGCACACCAACTGCTTCTGGAGATAAATGTTTGGCTATAACTACTGGAGATTGCGGGTACATTGAGGATCACGCTTGGTACAATTATGAATGCTGTGATAATGGAGATTGCGAAGCTGGACAATATTGTTCAGGGCATACATGCATAGTCAATACTTCTTGCCAGTATGAATGCTGTTCTAATTCTCAGTGTGCTGATGATAAGTACTGTAATGAAAATAAATGTGAGTTTGTTCCAGAAGGGGATTGCGGAAAGGTATCTGAACATGCCTGGCATTCCTATGAATGCTGTGATGATGAAGACTGTGATGATTCAGATTTGGAATGCTCAGATAATGAATGTGTAGAGAAAATTGAATGCGGAGGAAAAATAAATCTAAAATTATCCTTACTTACAACTGGAAAGGTTAAGGCAACTGTAAGTGGAATTGATAATTGTAATGGAAAAACCACTTCAATCAGAGAGGTTGATTGCAGCGGAAATATTGTCTGTTCTTTCTCCTCTGGAGATACTGGAGGCTACTGTACTTTTTACCCTCCAGCAACTACTGGAACGTACTACTACTATGCATGCGCAGATTTGGACAATGATGGAAAAAAGGAATTTGATTCTGAAGGATTTATGGTTACAGCAAACTGTACTTCTACTGGATGCATGCCTTCTACTTGGAATGCTTGTGAATGCACTGAAGGAGAAAGTGCTGGAACAAAATCAGGAACATGCACAGATAATTGCGGAAGTACCCTGGAGTATTCTGAAGAATGCACCTGTGAATTACCAGTTAAATCTACAAAACAAATTCAAGCAGAAAATGAGATAAAAGATGCTGAAAATAAAATTAAGGATGCAAAAAAAGAGGACCTAGATACAGAAAAGGCAGAGAATAAATTAGAACAAGCACAAACTGCTTTGGATGCTGGGCAGTATGAACTTGCAAAAGAATTAGCAGAAGAAGCGCAGGAATTAGTTCCTGAAAAAGTTGAAGAGGTTGAAAAAGACTGGATTGCTGAGAACAGCGAAATGATTATGTATGGGGTAATTGGGTTAGCTGTTGCAATTATAGTCTTCTTTATTCTTAGGCACCTTACTCAGGGAAGTGGAGGAACAAAGCCAACTCCGCCAGAGAGTACAGTTCAATAATTATTTTTTTCTTTTTCTATTCTCTTCTTTTTTCTAATTTTTCGTTATTTTTTCTTTTGTATGTTTTTCTTTCTATTCTTTGATTTTTCTTTTTTTCTAATCTTTCTTTATTCTAGAGCAAGAATTCTCTCAATGCAGAAGTAGCATAGGAACCAGCTTGCAAGGAAAAGGAGAAGGTATCTTTTTTGAAAGCAAATCCAACTAATGGAGAAAAAAAAGTTCTGAATGAGCCTTTTGGGCTTATTTCTGGAAGCCCTTTTATCCTAAAATCTTCTTTCCTCAAGTAGAATCGTTCTAAGAGTTCTTTTTCCCGTTCATTTAATTCGGTTTCATATCCAATTAGCCTAACTGCAAGCCATTTTTTTACTTGTCTTGGAGTTGCCTTTTGTTCTAGATCTGGAAATCCTAATGAATTTTCTCCGCAGAAATACTCTCCTTCTTCTTTTTCTATCTTTAGTTTACCTTTCTTTGAATCTTTTTTTGAGTCCTTTATTCTTTCTGAGAGCATAAGATTGAAGAGGTGAGATTGGAATGCGTGAACGAATAATAAAAGAATTGGCCTTGGAAGCTTTCTTAAGGAATTAACAAAATCATTGGGGTATTTTGCAAGATGGATTAGAAGTGCACGTTCGTGAATTAAATAAATTGGAAAGGTTTGGAGGGCTTTTTTGAAATCCAATGTTTGAGCAAGTTCTTTTCTTGCACTTACTGCTTCTTCATTTTCCTCTCCTTCACTATCGCATAAGTATTTCAGAACTGCTTCCTTGAACCTGTTTCTAAGAATGCATTCTCCAATTAGATGGGTGTTTCTACGAGTTGTTCCAAATCTTTGCTCTCCAAAATAGTTTATGAATTTTCCATCTAGTTCTGAATAGATTTTAGATACTTGTTTTTCTAGATTCTTTCCTTTTAATCCAGAAACTTTTATTCTAAATCTGTTTCCAATAAGTGCGCCCATTTCTACTTTTTCTTTTCCCTTCCATGCTCCATTTATTTGAATATCTTTTATACCCAAAGAAAGCAGTTGCTTAGGTTCAATTCCATAAACTGAGCAAAGTTGGGTAGTGAGTGCAACCTTATCCTTTGTGCCTGCATAGGAAAAACTTCTTTGGCTTATTCTCAGCTCTTTTGCAATTCTCTTAATTGCATTTGAGGTTGCCCAATTATTTTTCTGGAGAATAAAATGGGAGAATTTTCCTTCTTCTCCAATTTGTTCTATTTTTTTATCTGTTTCGAGAATTGTTCCATCTTCTAAAATTTCTTCAACTATAAAATCTTCAGGAGAATTCTTTAGACGTCCTCCAATTCCTTTACTCTTGGATAAAAAAGAAAGTTCCGACATATAAATTCACTTAATGGAATTAATTAGATCTGCCTTGGTGATTATACCAAGAATTACACTTTTATTTTTTACAAGTACAGCATTATAGTGGCTCAGGAGTTTTGCAATAATTTCAACACCTGCACCTTCAGGAACTGTTGGGAAGCCATCATTCATTACTTCTTCTACTTTTACTTTTCCAATTCCATCCCCATACTTTTGAATCCAGTCCATAAACATTGTTTCAGAAATGCTTCCAACTGAGTTTGCTCCCTTAAATACTGGGAGCTGGGAAATTCCTTTACTTCGCATAAGCTGGATTACCTTATCCAGTTTTTCAGAAGGAGAAACAGAATAAATTTTCTTATTCATGAATTCCCTTGCAGTTTTAACTTCCTCTTTCTTATTCATCTCATTTTCAAGTGCCTCAAATATTGCAAGTACCTTTGAATGGGCCGGATCTATTTGTTTTCCTTCAATCTTTGCAATTAGGGACTGGCTGACTCCTGAGAGTTTTGCAAGCTCCTTTTGCGTAAGACCTAATCTTCTCCTAATTGGTCCGATATTATTAACATCATATTCAGTGAACATACTTTACCTCTCTAAAATAAATGAAAGCAGAAAATTCATATATCCTGAGGCAACTAAAAAGTCGCCTCAATCTATACACAACCATCTATGAAATACAGGAATATCAACCCAAATTACTTGATTGGTTGTGTATATGAATAATATATTAAAAAGAGATGCTTATTGGAATTACTAATTAAATATAGATTAATATCAATATGAACCCGTATAACGTATTAAAATACCACTAAACCTAGGGATTTAAACCTATTCCTCGAATAGGACTTGGTGAATAAATGAAAATACTGGTTTTTGCAATTGCCCTGATCCTTTGTATAGGATTTATGGGATGTACAACTGGAGGAGAAACTACAACAGATACAGAAGATGAAAACGAAGGAGCAGATACTGGAACAACTGGTGGAGATAC
>CAYYPF010000016.1:4599-10358 GCA_964473475.1 Microcaldota archaeon
CGGAACTACTACTGAAGATGGAGAATCTGGTGATGCAGATACTGGAACAACTGGTGGAGATACCGGAACTACTACTGAAGATGGAGAATCTGGTGATGCAGATACTGGAACAACTGGTCAGGAAAAAAGTATGTGGGACTACTTGGGTGCTTCTACTTCATATAAAGTAGATTATACCTTAACAATGACAGGTGCTGAACCAATTACTAAGACAGTGTATGTATCTGGCAAAAAAATCAGGACAGACATGGTTGCCAATGGAATAAATATACAAATGTATATCCTAGCTGATGGAACATATTCATGTAATAATGCAGCCGGAAGTTGGATGTGTACGAGTATGCCTACGCAAGCATCTTCAACAGAAGACTTAGTGTCGAATCAAGCAACATATACTCCAATTTCGATGTCAGACAAGACAATTGCAGGAGTAACCGGCCATTGTTATAAGCTCGAGAATGTAAATGGATATGATATGGAGTATTGCTTCAGCGATGATGGCGCAATATTATGGACAAAGACAGTTGGAGAAGGCACAACAACAGAAATGACTGCAACTTCTTATTCAACTGCAGTAACTGATGCAGATTTTGTATTACCTGCAGAAGTAACTGAAATGCCATCATACGGATAATAGCATTTTTTTCTTTCTTTTTTTTTCTTTTCTTTTTTCAATTTCAAACTAGAAAACTATTAAAATACGAAGAGTCTAATATTATTCTAAGAACTTTATTAGGTGATTAAAGTAAAAAATAAAAAATTTTATATAACTACGGCAATTCCGTATGTAAATGCTAGTCCGCATCTGGGCCATGCACTGGAATTCGTACAAACAGATGCACTTAAGAGGTTCCATGAACTTTTAGGGGAAGAAACCTTCTTAGTTACTGGAGCAGATGAGAATAGCTTAAAAAATGTGCAGGCAGCAGAGAGAGAGGGCATAAGTACCCAGCAATTGTGCGATAGGAATGCTGAGAAATTCAAGGAACTTTCACACAAGATTGGGCTTTCTTATGAATGCTTTAGAAAATCCACAGATAAAAAAGAGCATATTCCAGGAGTACAGAAACTTTGGGAACTTTGTAAGAAATCCGGGGATATTTATAAGAAAAAGTATAAGGGACTGTACTGTGTAGGATGTGAAACGTTCTATAGGGAAAATGAGCTTGAGAATGGATTGTGTCCAGAGCATAAGAAAAAACCAGAGGAAGTTGAGGAAGAGAACTATTTCTTTAGATTATCCAAATACCAGGAAAAACTTAAGGAACTGATTGAGAAAGATGAGCTAAGAATTTACCCAGAAACTAGGAAACATGAAATTCTTCAATTTATAGAAGGAGGATTAGAGGATTTTAGCATTTCTAGGTCTGTTGATAGGGCAAAGGGATGGGGAATTCCTGTTCCAGATCAAAGTGACTGGAAATCAGTCACATCTCCGCTTGAACGTAACGTTCAAGGGACCTTTGAAATGCGAAAAAACATTTCAAACGGTCTTCAAATTGGATCAAAACCTAAAACCCAATTTGAAGATGACCCTTCCCAGATTATGTACGTATGGTTTGATGCGCTTAGCTGTTATATTACTGGAGTTGGATATGGATTTAATGAAGAATTATTCAGAAAATGGTGGCCTGCAGAGCTCCATGTAATTGGGAAAGGAATTACCAGGTTCCATGCAATTTATTGGCCTGCAATGCTATTGTCTGCTGGGCTCAAGGTTCCAAAAGGATTGCTTATTCATGGTTATATTACAGTTGAAGGGCAGAAAATGAGCAAGAGCCTTGGGAATGTACTTGACCCACTTGAATTAATTGAAAAATATGGGGTAGACCAGATTAGATACTACTTACTAAATGAAATTTCTACATTCCAGGATGGGGATTTTTCTGAGAAGAAACTAGTTGAGAAGGTAAATAATGAACTAAGTGCAAATATTGGGAATCTAGTAAATAGAACACTTGTATTTTTGCAGAATAATTTTGAGGGAACAATTCCAACTTCAGAAATAGACAGTAGAATAATTAAGGAACAAAAAGAAAGGTATGAAAAAGTAAAAGAACTTCTGAGTTCTGCGAATTTAAAAGAAGCTTTGGATGAGGTAATGGGAGTTGGAAAAGCAGCAAATAAGTATTTCCAGGAGAATAAACCATGGGAATTAGTTAAAACTGACAAGAAAAAGTGTGCCAAGGTAGTAAATACCTTATTGGTTCAGGTAAAGGATCTTGGAATTTTACTTTATCCATTTATTCCTCATGCATCTAAGAGAATATTTGAGATGCTGAATGTAAAACCTGCGAATTGGAAAGAGTTAGGAAAAATAGTTGCAGAAAAAGGACACAAGATTGGAACTCCTGAGATTCTATTCAAAAAAATTGAGGAGAAGAAAGAACAGCCAAAACCAGCTCAACCTAAGATTGAAGAGAAAAAAGAACCAACTAAATTTTCAGATTTTGATTTGGAGGTTGGAAAAATCTTGAGTGTGGAGAAACATCCAGATGCAGAGAAATTATTTTTAGAAGTAATTGAGTGCAGTGATGGGAAACGGCAAGTGATTTCAGGATTAGCTGATTACTATAAGGCAGAGGAATTAGTTGGGAAGCACGTAGTTGTAATAAAAAATCTCAAGCCTGCAAAAATCCGCGGAGCAATTTCCCAAGGAATGCTTCTTGTAGCTGAGGGTGGAAAAGAAATTGAGGTTCTTGAACTCCCTGATTGTAAGGTTGGGGAGAAGATTCATTTGGAAGGGGCACAAAATAATCCTAGAAAAGAGATCACAATTGAGGAATTCTTTTCAGTTCCAATTCAAGTAAAAGAAGGAGCAGTAGTTTCTGAGGGAAAGAATCTGGTTGCTGGAACTCAGAAAATAGAAACTAAAAAAGTTAAAGAAGGAAAAGTAAGATAAACACATATTTAAATATATTTCTACACTAAAAAAACTTAGAGAAAAATCAACTTAGAATGATTTATAGAAAGGTAGAAAAGAATGGGATACAGATTTATGGGAGCAAGAAGAAGGGGATTTCGCCCAAATTCAAGACATCAGAAAGAAAGGTCTGGAAGAACGGACGAATCAATTGCGGCATTGCGTAGATTTGAAACTGGAAGAGGAACAGATGATCGAGTTCTAATAGAGAGAACAGTTGAACCAAAAGGAGATCTGCTTGAAGAAAGAATAAAACAACTTAAGGAGATTATGAGTAATAATCCAGATGAACTTGAGAGGGAGATAGTAAGAACAGGTTTAACTGCTGAAGAAGAAGTAACAGTTAGGTTGCGGCTTGGATTAGGATTACCTGAAGAAGGGAGCCTAAGTTTTAGAGGAACGGGAAATCCAAAACTACGAAGAAGACTAGAACAAATTGAACAATTTTTAGTTGAAAGTCATGGCGCCAGTGGAGATAAAAATAAGAATCCCTTACTCAATTGAGCTCCTCAGGCTGAGATTTTTAATACCTTTTATTCTTATATTATTAACGTGTTCTCATGAGCATTCAAACTGCATTAGTGAGTGTTTTCGAAAAAGAAGGAATAGTTGAATTTTGTAGTGAGCTCCATAAATTAGGAATTAAAATAATCTCCAGCGGAGGGACTTCTAATCTTTTAAAAAAGAATAAAATAAAGGTCACTGATGTTTCTTCCTTAACTGGATTTCCTGAGATGATGGACGGACGGGTAAAAACTTTGCATCCAAAAATCCATGGAGGAATTCTTGCAGATAGAACTAAGAAAAAACACCTAGAAGAAGCAAAAAAACAAGAAATTGAACTAATTGATTTGGTTGTTGTAAATCTATATCCATTTGAGAAAACAGTTTCAAAGGAGAATGTTTCTTTGGAAGAAGCAATTGAGAATATAGATATTGGAGGGCCTACACTTATTCGTGCTGCTGCAAAGAACTTCCAAAGTGTAGCAGTTGTTTGCAATCCTTCCAAATATGGGGCAATAATTAAGGAACTAAAAGAAAAAAAAGAAATTTCTCTAGAAACTAAAAAAGCACTTGCATTGGAAGCATTTGAGCATGTTGCTCATTATGATGCAGTGATTGAAAATTACTTAAGAAAAACATTCAATGGAGCAAAATATCATGATCCAACTAAAAAAGTCGGATCAAGCTATACAGAACCAGCCAGGGGTTCTGTATATCCAGAATATTTGAATCTTACATTCAAAAAGATCCAGGATTTGAGGTATGGGGAAAATCCTCATCAAACTGCAGCGTATTATAGGGATGAACAAATAAATCAGCCTTGCATTCCACTTGCAAGACAATTACAAGGAAGAGAGCTTTCGTATAATAATATTCTGGATTTACATTCTGCACTTACATTACTCAAGAGCTTCAAGGATCCAACTACAGTAATTGTGAAACATAATAATCCTTGCGGAGTTGCAAGTGATTTTGATCTTCTTGAATCTTATAAAAAAGCACTTAGAGTGGATCAGGAAGCTGCATTTGGAGGAGTAATTGCAGTGAACAGGGAAATAGAAAAGAATCTTGCAGAAGCAATTGTAACTAGATTTTATGAGGTAGTTCTCGCACCTAAAATTTCCCCAGAAGCAGTAGAGATATTTAAGGCTAAGAAGAATTTGAGATTAATGGAAATGGGGGAAATAAAAATGCCTTTTGAATATCCAAAATTCAAAATGTATAGATCAATTGCTGGTGGATTATTAGTCCAGGATGCAGATAATGTTCTTTATGATGAGAGCAAATTCAAGATTGTAACTAAACGTGCGCCAACTCAGCAAGAAATGAAAGATCTTTTATACGCATGGACCATTTGCAAGTATGTAAAATCCAATTCTATAATTTATGCCAGAGATAATAGGGTAATTGGAATTGGAGCAGGACAAATGAAAAGGGTAGATGCAGCTAAATTAGCAGCAATGATTGTTGAGAGTTATGGGGAAAAAATAGAAGGGTGCTCCATGGCTTCAGATGCGTTCTTCCCATTTAGAGATGCAGTGGATGAGGCTTCAAAACGAGGAGTTAAGGCAATTATCCAGCCTGGGGGCTCAATTAAAGATCAGGAAGTAATTAATGCAGCTGATGAAAAAGGCATTGCAATGGTCTTTACTGGAATGAGACATTTCAGGCATTAATTATAATCGTTAAATCAAATATATATGAGTGATACTATGGCTAGCAGAATAGAAATTAGTTATAAAAACGATGCGCGAATTGCATCCAGAACAAAGAACTTACAGAGTAGGGGATTTGGAGTTGAAGAAGCAAAATTAGTTGAGGTTTATACAACTAATAGGGAATTCTCTGAAGAGGAACTTAAGAAAATTGGAGAACAATTAATTAATCCAATAATGCAAAAATTCTTAGTTGGTAAGGCAACTACTGAAGAATTTGATTTTGCAATTGAAGTTGGATTTCTTCCTGGAGTAACAGATAATGTAGGAAATACTGCAAGAGAAATGATTCAAGACCTTTTCAAAATAAAATTCAATGAGGGAGAGAGCGTATATTCTTCTAGATTATTCTTATTCAAAGGAAAACTTTCTAAAGAGGAAATGAAAAAACTTGAAGAGGTACTTGCAAACCCGCTTATTCAAAGAATACAAATAAAAACAAAAGAGGAATACGGAGCAGCTGGAATGGGAATAACTGTTCCAAGAGTAAAACTGGATGAGTTGAATCGGGCGGCTCCCGATTCAAAACTTTTGAAAAACGATCTGCGTTTTTCAAATGAGCTTCCTGAAGCTGAGGAAGTTAATTTAGAAGTAAGTGATGGGGAACTAGCTAAAAT
>CAYYPF010000016.1:10458-14158 GCA_964473475.1 Microcaldota archaeon
TTCCTGAAGCTGAGGAAGTTAATTTAGAAGTAAGTGATGGGGAACTAGCTAAAATAGGAAAAGAGGGAATAGTTGATAAGAAAACTAATGAGAGAAGAGGGCCGCTTGCACTGGATTTGGAACAAATGTTGGAAATAAGAAATTACTTCAGGAAAAAGGGAAGAACACCTACGGATTTGGAAATAGAATCCCTTGCACAAACCTGGAGTGAACATTGTAAGCATACAATTTTTGCTGCTTCCCTGGATGAGGATGTTCCAGAAGGATTGTATAAGACGTACATCCGTGCAGCAACTGAGGAAGTAAGAAAGAAAAAAGGGAGTAAGGATTTCTGCTTATCTGTTTTTGTTGATAATTCAGGAGGAATAGATTTTGATAAGAAATACTTGATTACACATAAGGTTGAGACGCACAACTCTCCTTCAGCATTAGATCCTTTTGGTGGAGCAATAACTGGAATAGTTGGAGTAAACAGAGATACAATTGGATTTGGATTAGGTGCAAAACCTTGCATGAATTATTATGGCTACTGCTTTGCAGACCCAAGAAAAGAAATTCAATTATATAGGGGAAAAAATAAGTCAAACCCAACTCTTCAGCCTAGGCAAATATTAGATGGAGTAGTAAGTGGAGTAAATGCAGGAGGAAACTGCTCAGGAATACCAACTCCGCAAGGATGGTGTTATTTTGATCAGAGATACTGCGGAAAACCACTTGTATTTGTAGGAACAGTTGGGGTTATGCCTAAGGAATTAAACGGAAAGAAATCATATGAAAAAAATGCAAAACCAGGAGATAAAATTGTAGTTACTGGTGGAAGGGTTGGAAAAGACGGAATACATGGAGCTACATTTTCTTCAGAAGCAATGGATTCTGGAAGTCCTGCAACTGCAATTCAAATTGGGGATCCAATTACACAGAAAAAAATGAGTGATGCAATTGTAAAAGAAGCAAGAGATCTTGAGTTGTACAATAGCATTACAGATAATGGGGCAGGAGGGATTTCCTGCTCTGTTGCAGAAATGGCAAAGGAATCAAATGGATGTTATGTTTATTTGGATAAGGTTCTGCTCAAGTATCCTGGGATGTCTCCATGGGAAACCTGGATTTCAGAATCCCAGGAAAGAATGACCCTTGCAATTCCTCAGGAGAAACTTGAGGCATTTTTAGATCTAATGAAAAGAAGGGATGTTGAAGCAACAGTTATTGGAGAATTTAATGATTCTGGAAAATGTGTAGTTGAATATAATGGAAAAATAATTATGGATATTGAGCTGGAATTCTTGCATGAGGGAGTTCCTAAAAAACATTTGAAAAGCACTTATACTCCTAAGAAGAATCCAGAACCTAAGAATGAATGTCCTTCAGAGTTAACTAGAACTTTAATTGATATGCTTGGACGATTGAATATTTGCTCAAAGGAATTTATTTCTATTCAGTATGATCATGTAGTTCAAGGAGGACATGTAATTGGTCCAGTACAAGGAAAAGGAAGAGTACAGGGAATGTCTTCTTTAACTAAGGTTGTGCTTGGTTCAAAGAAAGCAGTTGGATTATCCCAGGGAGTTTATCCTTCCTATTCAGATGTAGATCCATACAATATGGCTGCTGCTGGAATTGATACTGCAATTAGAGGATTAATTGCACTGGGAATTCCATTGAATAAGATTGCACTCTTGGATAATTTCTGCTGGTGCTCTTCTAATGAACCTGAAAGATTAGGGCAGTTGAAAAGAGCAGCAAAAGCATGCTATGATTATGCAGTAGAATTTGAAACTCCATTTATTTCTGGAAAAGATAGCATGTTTAATGATTTTAAGGGATTTGATGAGAATAATAATCCAGTAAAGATTTCTGTTCCTCCAACCCTGCTTATTTCCTCAATTGGAGTAATTGAGGATACTGAGAAGGCAGTTTCTATGGATGCAAAATTCGAAGGAGATTTGGTATATGTAATTGGAGAAACTTATGAAGAGCTTGGTGGGTCTGAATATTTTGCATACTTGGGAGCAATTGGAAATAAAGCTCCAAAAGTAAGGGCTAAAAAGGCAAAAAGAATCTATAAACGAATAAATAGGGCAATGAAGAAAAAATTAATTGCCTCTGCTTATCCAGTGAATTATGGGGGATTAGGAATTGCATTAGCAAAGGTTGCAATTGCAGGCAGGCTTGGAATGGAAATTCATATAAAACCAAAGATTAGAGAGGATTATTACTTATTCTCTGAATCTCAGGGAAGATTTGTAGTTACTGTTGATCATAAAAAACAAACTGAATTTGAAAAAGTAATGAAAAGAGATTGTGAATTAATTGGAAAAGTTAAGGGAGAGCAGTTTGTAGTTCATTCTCAAAAAGAGATTCTGAATGTTCCTGTAAAGGAACTAGAAAAGGCTTATAAGGCAACATTTGAGGGGTATTAGTATGGCGAATGCAATAATTATGAGTGGGTATGGAATCAACTCTGAAATTGAAACCCAGGAGGTTTTGAGAAGGGTTGGAATAAAATCAGATATTGTTCACATAAATGATCTTATAGAAAAAAGGAAAAAACTCTCTAGATATAGGATAATGGTTTTTCCAGGAGGATTCTCTTATGGGGATGATACTGGTGCTGGAAATGCGTATGCAAATAAGTTTAGGAATAATTTATTTGAGGAACTTAAGGAATTTTTAGATGAGGATAATTTGGTTATTGGAATTTGCAATGGGTTCCAGATTCTTTCTAATTTGGGAATTGTTCCTGCATTTAATAAGGAATATACAAGGCAGGTTGCACTAATGGCAAATAGAGGAGGGGTATTAGAGTGTAGATTTGTTACATTAAAACCAATTGCAAAAAATCATTGGACTGAGGGAATTGAGAAGATCTATTGTCCAATTGCACATGGAGAGGGAAATTTCTATTGTGAGCCAGAAGTTCTTAGTAAAATAAAGGAGAAGAATATGGTTGCATTCAAATATGTGAAAGAGGATATGAGTCCTGCAAATGGAGAGTATCCGTATAATCCAAATGGAGCACTTGAGGATATTGCTGGAATTACTTCTGAGGATGGAAAGGTATTGGGAATGATGCCTCATCCTGAACGGGCAATGGAATTCACAAACATGTATGATTGGCCTAAATTAAAAGAGGAATATTTGAGGAAAGGAATTGAGCTTCCAAAAGAATCAATAAATATGCAATTGTTCAGGAATATTGCAAATTACTTTAAGGGATGAGCATTTCAAGATTGATTCGGACAAACAATGATGTTCTGCTAATGTTCAACACCTTTATCTATTGCTTTTGCAAGTTTTTTGCTTGGGTTGTATATCCAAAGTATACCTTTTTTTCCAGAGAATATCTTTCCACTGTCTTCCAAATAATGAAGGATCACATTGAGGGTTTGGTGCATTATCCTCCCGCCTAGCTTTCTCTTTATTGCTTCACGGGATAATGCTTTTTCTGCATTTATTAAAACTTCCTCGACCTGCAGAATCGTCTTAAGAGTAGGGTAATGCAAAACTTCTCCCTGAAAAATCTGGGTTGTATGTCCTTTTGTCATGGTTCTATTCACTTATATAAGTTTATATATAGATAAGTTTATAATGGTTTGTCTCGGTAGAATAGACATTGAAACATCCCAAATGTGCATTTTAGCAAATGGTTTTACCAAAATGATATGCATTTTAGCAAATTGAGTTTACAAAATGTAGTATT
>CAYYPF010000017.1:0-14054 GCA_964473475.1 Microcaldota archaeon
ATTTAAAATGTTATCCTGATCCAGAATAAATCTGGATCAATCTATACAGAATCAATGGGATAATGCCAATTAACGCAGATCAGCATTACTTGGTTGATTCTGTATAAGGTGCACACCTAAAAATTAAGTTAACTTTTTATATTCATTCGTTGAATCTACCCCATGCATGTAGCAATAGCAGTAGTTCTTTTTACAATTCTTGCAATTTACTTCATAGTTAATGCTGCACTTGCTGGTTCATACAAATTTCTCTTATCTGTAATTGTTTTACTAATTGCAGGAAAACTCCTAAGTAGAGCCCTAAAATTACAAACTGAATACGGAATAATTCTTTTGAAAACCAAAAAAGGAATTGAGTTTATAAGAAAAATAGCAAGAGTAAAGGAAGTATGGATTTTTATTGCAGATACTGGACTAGTAGTTGCATATGGGCTTTCCAGTGCAGTAATGATGAGGAACCATATTGATCTGAAGAAATTAATTATTGGAATGGGATTACTTATTATAATTTCATTGTTTGTTGGAGGGCTTGCTGCCCCATTTCTTATTGCAAACCTGAAAGGCCAGGTGCTCTCCGAAGCAGCAGAGAAATATTCTGGGGATAATAATCTATTCATAATCAGTACAGTAATATTAATATTATTTGGATGGTTTGGAACAATTGTATACGGACTAATTAGTTATAGCTTAGTTATTTTAGGAAAATTAATTGCACTTATTCTGGGAACAGGAACCCTGACTGCAGCAAGTGCAGGAGCAACGTTAATTATTCCAGGAATTACAATTCCTTTATTTGAGGGTATTATTGCACTGATTGTAATTTTAGTTGTACATGAAGGAGCACATGCAGTTCTTTCAGTAATTGGAGGTGTTCCCCTAAAATCCTCTGGATTGGCTTTGTTTGGAATAATTCCTATAGGTGCATTCATTGAACCAGATGAAGGGATTCTTAGAAAAAAAGAGGTGAAGAAGCAGACAAGAGTTCTAATTGCTGGACCTGCAGTGAATTTAATTACTGCAATACTTTTCTTTTTATTATTTATTGGGTTTACTAGTATTGCTTCGGAATCCAGAGAATATGGGATCTCAGTAACTGGGGGATTAAATCAAAGCGGAGTGATTATTTATACACTTAATGGGATAAACGCTACTTCTAATTTTACGCTTGAGGCAAACAGCACAGTTCTTCTTTCCACAAATAAAGGAGAGATGCAAATAGAAACTAATGAGTTAGGAAAAATACCAATCAGGGGATTTTATACAGACACAATATTCAGCGCCAAATTTAGTGAATGGTGGATGAATTCTATTTATTTAATTCTTGGATTTACATTTGCATTGAATTTCGTACTCGGAGTTTGTAATCTGCTTCCAATTCCAATGTTTGATGGATATAGGATAATTGAATTGAATATAGAAAATAAGTTGATTGTAAAGGGCCTAATGTATCTTGCTACAATTGGATTATTATTGAATTTCCTGCCGCTCCTGTTCTAGGTAGATTTTTATTTCTTAGTAAGCAGAAATTAGATACTAATTAAATGCCAGGATAGCTCAGTTGGTCAGAGTACTCGACTCATAAACTAAGTTTAATGAGTTCTGAGCCGAAAGGCGATGAAAGGTGTAATCGAGGGGTCGCGGTTTCGAATCCCGCTCCTGGCATTTTTACTTTTAAAAATGCTAGATAAGAAAGGCGCACCTTTCTTAGTGATGGCATTTTTGTTTTTCATAAAATTGACAGATATGAATAGCAATTCATATTGATGGCAATTTTAATTTTCTTTACTTACTCGAGAATTAGTATATTCTCAGCAATTTCGGATTTAACTGCCCAACGCAATGTTTATAAACCCTAAAAGTGAGGGATATATATTGAGGTGAAACCATATATGGTAGACGCATTAACTAAGGTTGTTGAAATGCTCAAGCAAGTAGGACTTGAATTATGGGATAAAGTAGTAAACGCAGTCCCTGGCTTGATTGCAGCAATAATTGTTTTGCTCGTAGGTTATATTTTAGGAAGAATAATCGGCTACGTTGCAAGAAAGATTATTGAAAAGGCAAAAGTTATGGAATTCCTTAAGCAAAAGATTTCTATTCAAAAAGTTCTAGGAAACATGGATGTACCGCACGTGGCTGAAGCAATAATCAAGTGGTATGTATTTGTGTTATTCCTTCCAGCGGCCGCAGAGCTAGTAAAAATCATGAGCTTGCAAAAGTTCCTATTTGAACTCGCGCTCTGGATACCAAACCTAATTGCAGCAATTGTAATTGCATTTGCAGGAATAATCATCGGGGTCTATGTTGCTGAAATTGTCAGAAAGACAAAGGCTCGCGGTGCAGAAGCAGTTGCACAAGTTGCAAATGGATTGATTGTACTCTTGACACTAATTACCGCACTTGATCAGGTAGGTGTAAAGACAGATATAATCAAACAATCTTTTGCAATAATCCTCATAGGCATAATGCTTGCATTTGGTTTAGCATTTGGTCTTGGAGGACAAAGGGACGCAGCTGAGATAATTAAAAAGACTAGAGCTCACCTCTAGTTTTTTCCTTTCTTTTTTTTTATTTATTTTTCAACTAGTGTTAACTAAAAAAAGTGCTTTGGATTTCTAATCTTGTCAAAATGCTCGCATCAATACGATTTGAGCCCATAAGCAAATGATTTTCTCAGGGGCTCTAACCGTGTTGCACCACTGGTCTAAGACTAGTGGAATTCTAAAGATTAAAATACCAAGGTTTTAATTTTAAATGGAGTACGAGTCTTTTATGAAACATTATAAAAAATCTTCTTCTCCATCTAGTGGTACTGACCAATTGCATCTTCTGAAAGTTGCTGGCTTATTTGTTTATTTTGCTATTCTTGCATATTTATTCTTAATCGTACGCCCAGGCTGGTACATCTGGCCAATTCTTATATTAAGTGCAATTGCCTGGCTTTCTATTGAGCTTTCAGGAAAGCGTCGTTCAAGAGAAGAGGTAAAGTCTGCATTCTTTTTAGGATTATTCTTAATGATTTTTGATTTTGCAGTTGAAAATTTAGGAGGTTACTTTGGATACTGGGAAGTAGGTTCTACGCTTCTTCATGTTGGATATGTTCCAATTGAGGTAATGCTTCTAACCTTGATTGGCGGTACTGCTTGGGCTCTTGCTCAGCCAAGGGCATATTCCTTCAAGAATTCTTTAGTAGATGTTCTTCTTTTTGCAGTATTTGGGGCAATTGGAGAATCAGTCCTAAGGTTCAATGGTGTAATGTTCTATGCAAGTGGCTGGACTCACTTCCATGCATTTGCTGGATATGCAGTTACCTGGATTATTCTACATTATTTAAGATATAAATGTAAAAAATTTAAAATATGAATATAGAAAAGGGTACTAAAGTATATTTCTTTTATTTTAAAGGTAATAGAAACTATGGGGCTCTAAAGAATATACTGGAAAGAACCTCCCGGGCTACGTTTTTAAAATGTTTGGGCTCCAAATATACGAACTTATACAAAACCAAATAAGTAATTCCAGTTTAACTTTGAGGTTCTATCTCCGATTGAAACCCGTTGGTTTCAATGGATGTCGTGAACTGTTGTCCAAGAAAATGCCTTTGGCATTTTCGGGTTGTCGAGAATGGAACGCCATTCTCGTCATCACGAGCATGATCGTAATCGAGTTGTCGATTACGACACCTTTGAAATGCTTTTTCGCATTTCAAACGGTCGTTGGTTTTGTATAGATTGAGGCAAATGTTTTATTTGCCTCAGGATAATTAAATATAAATTAAGGGAAATGGTGTTTTATATGGTTAGTTGCTTAGATGTTGATTCAAATAAATTGATCGAAAATATTGCAAAAAAACTTGAGGAAGGCGGGTTTGAAAAAGCCCCAGAATTTGTAAGATTCACGAAGAGCGGCTCTCACGCAGAAAGGCCTCCAGTACAAAAAAACTTCTGGTACTTAAGGTGCGCTTCAGTATTAAGGCAGGCTTATGCAAAGGAAACTATCGGGGTAAACCGATTAAGAAGGCATTACGGAGGAAGAAAGACAAGAGGAGTAAGACCGGAAATACATAGACCAGCAGGAGGATCTGTAATTAGAAAAGCAATGCAGGCATTAGAAAAAGCAGGTTATATGAAAAAGGAGAAAGTTGGACGATCAATCACAGGAAAAGGAAAAAAATTACTTGATCAAACTGCAAAGGAGATCAAGAGCACAGTTAGCAACTGAATAGAAGTTGAGCAGAGTATGGAAGAAGAGGGAGGGGGCGCAAACAAAGAGCTCGAACAACAGAAAATGCTTGCCCAACTAAAAGCATCCCTACGTATTGTACTTGAAGATTCTGCGTATGAAAGAATGATGAACGTATTCCTTGCAAACCAGCAACTTTTTGCTGCTGGCTCACAAAAATGTATTATGCTCTTCCAAAGGGTTCAAAGAAAAATAACAGACAGAGAAGTGCTTATGATTCTCAAAAGCTTAAAGGCAGGGGAACGGGGCTCTTCTGGAAGTATTTCGATTGTAAGAAAGTAAGATTGGGTGAAGATAATGGGTAAAAAAAGTCCAATGAGAAAAAGCAGATTAGCAAAAAAAACTAGGCAAAATAGAAAGATTCCTACATTCGTAATGATTAGAACAAAAAGAGATGTTGTTTCTAACACAAAACAGCGGGTATGGAGAACTCAAAAAATAAACAAGAAGGATAAGGATTAGGTGAAAATATGAAAGAGAATGTTTATACAGTTCCGTTGGTCAAGGTCTATAAATACAAACATACGATAAGGGCAAGAAAAGCTGTTAAATTTCTCAGGGCATTTGTAAGCAGGCACATGAAGGTTCCTGAAGTCTGGCTCAGCATGAAGGTAAATGATGTGATTTGGGCAAGGAGCATTCAAAAACCTCCGAGAAAATTAAGAGTAAAGGCAATTGCTGGAGAGGATGGAATTGCAAAAGTATACCTGCCAGATGAGAAAACCGAGGAGCAAAAGAAAGCTGAAAAGGAAGAGAAGGCAAAAAAAGATGCAAAGAAAACTCCTGAAGCAAAACCAGCTGAAAAAGCAGGAAAAGTGGAGAAAAAAGAGGAAAAACCAAAAGAGGAGAAGAAGGAGAAAAAGTCTGAGGAAAAGAAATGATTAGAAAGCAAACAGCATACTCAGGAAATTCCTACATAGGAATGTTCGCAGAAACAAATAATGAAGTGACACTTGTTCCATTGGATGCAAGTGAAAAGTTCAAAAGTGCAATTGAGGAAAACCTTAAAACAAGGACAATTCCCCTTATGATTGCAAACTCGAATCTCATTGGGATTTATACTATAATGAACTCAAATGGGGTAATTCTTCCCAACGTTGTTGAGGAAGAGGAGATTAAAAAAGTAAAGGAAACTGGACTGAATGTTTATGTTTCCAAGGATTTGCACAATGCTAATGGAAACAATATTGTTGTAAATGATAAGGGCGGAATAATCAGCATAAGAATTTCTGATTATGAACGAAAGAAGATTGGGGATACGCTTGGAATTGAACTCCATCCGATGAAGATCGCAGAACATGTGACTGTTGGAAGTTGTTGCATTGCAAACAATAAAGGATTTCTCTCACACTTCAGAGCAAATGAGACAGAACTTCAGGTAATGGAGGAGTTCCTTAAGGTGAAGGGCGGAGTAGGAACAATAAATATGGGTGCTGGCTGTGTATCCTTAGGTGTACTTGCTAACGATCATTCGTATGTAATTGGAATGGAAACTACAGCATTTGAAGCTGGAAGAATAGAGGAGGCACTTGGCTTCCTTGGTTAAAGGTGAAAACATGAGATTTCTTGTAAGCGGAACAATTAAGTTGAAGGAGGAAAGGCCTTTTGAAAAAGAGGTTGCTGCAGCAACAGAGAATGCTGCAAGGGAAAAGATTTATGCATTATTCGGTTCAAACAATAACCTTAGGAGAGAGAGGATAAAAATCAAAAATGTAAAAAAAGTGGTTGAATGAACAAAATGAACCAAGAACAACAGAGACTTTATTACGAGGGGCAGATGTATTACCAACAGCTCCAGATGATGAAGGGAGAGATGGAGAAAATTACACTTACTATGCTTGATGTAGAAAATGCAAAAGCCACAATTAACAGATTAAAAGAAACTGATGCACTTATTCCTGTTGGAGGAAATGCATTTATAGAAACAAAAGTAACCTCTGATAAAGTAGTTGTTCCTATTGGAGGAGGCTACTCAATGAAGATGGGCAAACAAGAAGCAGAGGAGGAGCTTGCTAAAAGATCAGAGTCAATCAAAAAAGTCCTTGAGAAGCTTCAAAAAGAATATGAGATGACTGCACAGAGACTGAGGGAAATTGAAGAAAAACTCAGGGCTTCTGGTGCTGCGGTGCAGGAATAATGTTTGGACTTCTAAAAAATAAAATCAGCAGCTTCATTAACAAAATCATTAAAAAAGAGGAAACTATTTCTAAACAAGAGGAGCCTAAAGAAGCCCCAAAAGAAATTGTAGAGAAAGAAGAACCAATTGAGGAAAAAGTAATTGAACCAGTAGAGGGAAAAATAGAAAAAAAAGTTGAACTAATTGAAGAAATTGCTCCTCTAAAAGTAGAAAAAGAGAAACTAATTGAGAAAAAACCTCTAGAGAAGCCTAAGGAAAAGGAACATCCAAAGGAGGAGAAAATAAAGGAAAGAGAAGCTCTTGAGGAAGTAAAAAAAGAGAGCGTAAAAGAAGAACCTAAGAAAATTGAACAAATAGAAAAGAAAAAGATTGAGCATAAGAAACCTGAGCCAGTTAAACTAATTGAGAAACCTAAAGAGAAGAAAGTTGAAAGAAAAGTAGAACCAGTTATAGTTGAGAAAAAAACTGAACTGATTGTACATAAGGAAAAGAAAATAGAAGAGAAAAAAATAATTGAACCTCCCAGAATAGAAGAAAAGAAAGTTGAACCAATCAAAGAGAAACCTAAACCTCCTGAAGAGAAGAAGATTAAACTAAATTTAGGAATTACTGATCATTTGAAAAGCTTCATTACTGGGGAAGTCGAAATTAAGGGCAGTGATGTTTCTGAGATGCTTGAGGAATTTGAGCTGGAACTTCTTGAAGGAGATGTTGCATTGGAAGTTGCTGAAGAAATAAAAACTGGACTTCAGGAAAAACTTATTGGAAAGAAAATTAAACGCGGAAAAATCTCTGAGGAAATGAATCTGGCAATGGAAGAAGTTCTTTACGAAACAATTAAGCAAGAAAATGCAGTTGATATAGTAGAATTTGTAAAAAAATCAGAAAAACCAGTAAAAATTATGTTCGTAGGGATAAATGGCTCAGGAAAAACTACAACTATTGGAAAAATTGGAAAAATGCTCCAGAATGAGGGGCTCACAGTTGTGTTTGCAGCTGCAGATACATTTAGGGCAGCAGCAATTGAGCAAATAGAAATCCATGGGCAAAGGCTTGGAATTCACGTAATTAAAAGGCCTTATGGAAGTGACTCAACAGCTGTAGCATTTGATGCAGTAAACCATGCAAAGGCAAAAGGAATAGATGCAGTGCTTATAGATACAGCTGGAAGGCAGGATACAAATGTGGATCTTTTGAATGAAATAAAGAAAATGGATCGGGTAATTAAGCCGGATTTGAAAATTTATATTGGAGAAAGTATTGGAGGAAATGCAGTACTTTCCCAAGTGAGCAGTTTCCATAAAGAAATTGGATTAACTGGGGTAATTTTAACTAAAGTAGACTGTGATCCTAAAGGAGGAGTTGTTCTTTCTATTTCTAAATCAACTGGACTTCCTATTCTCTACTTAACTGTTGGACAGAAGTATGAGGATATAGAGAAGTTTGATCCTGAGAAGATTGTAAAAGGACTGGTTGGATAGAATAAATTAGAATGTAAGTATTGTTGAGTACTCTGCCTTCGCGATATTCGACTATGTCAAATAGACAGAGATTTGTTTTGTAGAATCTCTGGAAGCAACAAAGCGCGTCCAGATGTATATATTAGGACTAGGGCAGCTCTAGCGCCGGAGTTTTGACAAATCGTACTCTACTGTGCGAAGCACTAAAGCGCGTCTCTGAGAATAACAGGAGACTAGCGCGGCGATAGCACCTAAGCTATGGAATAGTCGCTAGTGCAAAAACCCTACCGAAAATGGGGCCAGGCTAATAGGTATCTCCCAAAGAAGTTTCCGACTTATTAGAAATCTTTATAACATTCAATACTAGTTTTAACCCTTACGAGATAAGCAAAAATTAACTAATTAGCAAAACTTATAGTTTTTTATAAGTTTCGTTTAATAGTAATACTATGAAACTTCCACTAGCAAACAAACTCAAGAAGAGAATGCAGGTAGAAATAGGAATGCTTCAGGATGAACTAGTTGATATTATATATGAAATAGAAAATGGTACAGTGATGCATGGCGGAACATCTATCTGGAGATGCTATGGCGGAAATAGGTTCTCAGAAGATCTTGATTTTTACATCCAAAAGAAGGAGGAATTTGAAAAAATATTCCTGAATAAGATCAAGGAAAGAGGACTGAAGAGCTTAAAGTTTAAGAAAACTGATAATCTTATATTCTCAAAAATCACCAACGGAACTGTAGAAGTAAGGGTTGAGTTTAATTTTTCAGCAAAAAAAAGTGGTGACGCGAAGAATTATGAAAAAATGGATGGCTCAACTGCAATAATACTCTCCTTAACTCCAGAACAACTGCTTCTAGAAAAAATTGATGCATATAGAAACAGAAAATTCATAAGAGATGTATATGATATTTTTTACCTGAGCAACATAGTAGAACGAAGTGATGAATTAAGAGATAGAATATTAGAGTTACTTGGAGAAATGCCTGAACCAGTTGATGAACAGAATTTGGAAACAATACTTTATTCTGGAGCAATTCCCTCTTTCAAACAAATGGTTTCTGAGCTCAAGAGAATGTGGTCGAAATGAAGTATATGAAAGAATTTCTCCAAGAGTTTACCAAGAAAACTGCATTCACAATAAAGGACATTAGAATTTTTTTAAATAGGAAAAACATAAGCAAGAATTATTCATATGTCTTTGTACATAATTTACTAAAGAGCGGGAGAATGAAGCAAATAAATAGAGGGGTTTATACCTTTAAGGAAGAAATAGAAATTGTTGGATTTGCGTATTCTCCATTCTATTATGGTTTGCAAGAGGCACTTTCTTTAAGGAATTTATGGGAACAGGAAACAAATCCAGTGGTTCTGACTCCGAAAAAAATCAGAAATGGAAGGAAAACTTTTCTGGATAGAAATTATATTGTACGGAGAATAAACCGAAGAATGTTTTTTGGATTTGAGATGATTAGATATTATGATTTTTGGATACCTGTTTCAGATGTGGAAAAAACCCTCATTGATTTAGTATATTTTAGAGAACCAATTTCCAAAGAAGTACTTGAAGAGATAAAGAATGGAATGAGACCGAACGTTCTTAAAGAATACCTAGGAAAATGTCCTAAGTATATATCAAAGCGTGTAATGAGGTTGTTGGAAAAATGATTTATATTACTGGAGCAAGTGGAAGGCTAGGAAAGAGAGTGCTTAAGCTAGTTCCAGGAGCAATTCCCTTGGTTCGTGAGAAAAAGGGCCTGAAGAATGAGATTGTTACAAACTTCTCAGAAGCCCAACTGAAAAAAATCCTAAAGGATGCAACAGTAATTATACACCTTGCAGGCTCAATGAATTTCCTAAACCACTATGAGCTCTGGGAAGTAAATGTAAAATTAACTGAGAGGATTGTAAATTCTACTCCTAAGGATGCAAAAATTATATTCGCAAGCTCTATTTCTATTTATGGAAAAGAAATGAAAGAGATTCCAGCAAGCGAAAAAACTCCAATAGATCCAGATACTCCGTATGCAAAGAGTAAGTCCTTTGCTGAAGAGTTCGTAAAAAAACATCCAAACTATGTAATTCTGAGATTAGGAACTATTTATGGTCCGGAATTCGAGGACTATTCCCTAATTCTTAAGATGATTAAGGAAGGAAAGATGCAAATCTTAGGAGAGGGAAAGAATAGGGTTTCCTTTGTTCATGTAGAAGATGTTGCAAAGGTAATCAAAAATGCACTTACAAAAGGAAAAGGAATTTATGTAATTTCTGGAGAGAGTGAAACTCAGGAAGAAATCCTAAATTATTCTGCTAAATTGCTTAAGGTTCCTGCCCCAACTAAGAAAGTTCCAATTTCTATGGCTCTTCTCTTTGCACAAGCAGAGGAGATGAAGGCAAGTATGAGTAAGAGTAAGCCAAAGATTACTCAGGAACATGTTGCAATTCTTTCCAGTGATCGGGCATTTGATTGCTCTAAAGCTAAAAAAGAATTAGGGTTTAAATCTAGAAAAATAAAAGAAGGAATTGAAGAGATTGTTATAGATATCAAGAATTAAACAATCGTAAATGCAATATCCTTGAGATCAGAAGTATTAAAAAGGATTAATGGGGGGAAGGCCACTTTCTGAACAAAACATCATATCTTTTTCATGAGCTGGATCCAAAAGAGAGATAAGTGATCTTCCAAGAAAACCAATGCCTATTGGATTTGCTAATGTGGAGTTCTCAACAATTAAATCATTTACAAGAACGATCTCCACGCCCTCGTTGTTTATGGCTTGAACTGCAGGACAGTGAGTAGTTAAGAATGCTATTTTTTGTCGTTTATTTGTTGCCCTGGAAAGCATAACCGTACCCTTATCAAAAGTGAATGGAAAGCATTTACAACAGGAGGGTGAGGTTACGTATATTTTACATGAGCTGGAATCTTCAAGAAAAAAACAGCCTTTTCCATCTGGGAAAGTAATGACAATTCCCCCGCCTTCGTAAACAACATGTGTTTCTGGGATTCTACAAGAAACAATTGCCCTAGCAACATCAGTAACATGGGGATCACTTGGCATGACCATTAATTCTCTTGGATGTTTACAGCAGTATGCACAATCTTGGCAATTTGTACTTTCAGAGATCCTTCGTATTATTTCCCGTGAATTAGTTGGTCTGGTACGAACTAAGTCTAGAGGCGTAGTTCCAGTTTTAACTGCATGTATATGTTTTCTCCTTGATGCTTTTCCCAATTAATCACCAAGAATACGATTAACTTCTCCTGAAATTTCTGCAAATCGTATTTCATGATCAAAATGGCAGGCTCCGCTTAACTTAATTGCACGAGAATGCTTGCCTAGAACATACCCGCTAGCTGAATTCATTCCTAGCTCTGGATCAACAAGTGTATCAAATTCATATCCAATGAATACAGATGGAGCATCTATTCGTACTTGTGAGGTTAATTCTCCTGAACAATTAGCAAGTGCAGCTAAAGAAACTGCAAGTGTTTCACTGGATTGTTTGGTTGCAGTTCTCCAAAATTCTGCATTTAATTTTCTTGATTCCTTGTATGCATTTAGGACCATTAGGGGACTGCACAATCTAAATACCCAGGTAGCTAGTTTTGCAGAGAATTTTGCAAACCAATTAATCTGGTCTTCTTTTACTCCTAAGGAAACCATCTTTAGAAATACTTTTGCTGCTAATTTTCCAACCTTGTTTAGAATAGTTTTTGTTGGAAATGCTGCAAGTGTATCTGGAAGAGAAGGTGCATTTAGAATACATCCTTTGACTACAACTTCACTAGGTAATTGATCAATAAGCTTCAGTGCTACTTGTGCTCCAGTACTGTGGGGCATAAGAATTAATTCCCGAACATTTAGAGATTTTAGTAAGTGTAAGGAATCCTCAACTGAAGTTTGAATATAAGTACTTGGAGTGGATTTTCCAAGAGGATTTTCTCCAACTCCTCTTAAAGAAAGAATAACTACTGCAAGACCGTCTTTACTGAGTCTTTCTGCGAGGTTTGTGTAGAGTTCTGGAACGCTTGCCCATCCACAGTTAATTAGAACTGTTCTTTGTTTAGAAGGATCTCCCAAACTATGTGCCCTAAATCCCAGAGTATCTCTATAATACTGGGTAGATCTTGCTCCTATGGATTCTAATGAGCGTAATTGAGTTTTTGTTTTCATTTAATTCACATCTAAAAAATGCTAGAAACTGTTTATAAATATTGCTACTTGTGTATATCTCCAAGCTTTAAAAAAACAATCCGGAGCAAGTATACTATCCTGATCCAACAAAAAAGTCGGATCAGTCTATACTAAACCATTGATGGCAATACAAAGGTTTTAAATCGGTATTACTTAGTTGGTTTAGTATATGATTGGAAAAGTTGAGAAGTATATTCTTGAAAAACTAGAGAAAAACAAGGCACTTTTATTCACATTAATTGATCCAGATGATCATAGCTTGGATAATGCAGTACTCACTGCAAAGAATGCAAATGAGGCAGGAGCAGATTTAGTTCTTATAGGTGGAAGTACCTTAAGTTCTCAGGAACATTTAGATCAAGTAGCAAAGAGAATTAAGGAAGTAATTAATGTTCCATTAGTTTTATTCCCAGGAAATATAAGCTGGCTAACTAGGTATGCAGATGCAACTTATTATATGAGTCTCCTGAATTCTAGAAACCCTTATTGGATAAGCGGAGCACAAACTAAAGCAGCTCCATTCTTAGGAAAATTAGGAATAGAGCCTATTTCTGTTGCTTATTTAGTAGTTGAACCAGGAGGAACAGTTGGAAAGGTTGCAGAAGTGGATTTAATTAAGAGAAAGGACCCACAAAAAGCAGCTGCAGCTGCATTAGCTGCTCAATATATGGGATTCCATTTTGTAATTACAGATACAGGAAGCAATCCTAAGGAAGGCCATGTTCCTTTGGAGATGATTAAGGCTGTTTCTTCTTCTATAGATATTCCGTACACAGTTGCTGGAGGGGTTAGGACTCCTGAGCAAGCCAAGAATGTAATTAAGGCTGGAGCAGATGCAATCCAGATTGGGACTGCATTTGAGGAAGGAAAAGGAAGCATTCAAAAAATAAAGGAAATGGTTAAGGCAGTAAGAGACGGGGCTAAAGGAAGATAAAATCTAATTTTTGAAAATTTATTAGCATGTGTGTTTGTTGCAAAAGATGGGTATTTAAATATATTCCTTCATAAATTATATAATAAATTTAGGTGAAAATATGGCTGTAAATAAAGAAGCTCCAAAAAGAAAAGTAATAAATCCGCTAAATCAGAGAGCAGATTGGATAAGAGCAAGAAATTTAGTTGCTGATAAAGGAGGATTGCCTCCTAATGTTTTGCATGATGAAACCCTGATAAAATTATGGCAAAAACTACCAGAAACAGAAAAAGCAAAATTAAGAGCATACTATCCTGCTTGGGCAAGAGAAGCATATGCAAAACCAGAAAAAGACGGTAGATTCCAAACAGGCCAGGACCTTTTTGATAGACAAGACAGAACTGTTGTGCCTTGGGGTGAGATTGTAAAATTAGGCTTAGCTGATGTAATAATCGGACCAGATATAGCATTATTCATTGATCCTGGAATTAAACCAGAAGGAGTTCAAATAGAAAAATACAGAGGAATTGATAATGTTGCAGTAATACATCCAAAATCAATCATAATTATAACTCCAGATATACGAGTTTCTGGAAATAAAGGGAAAGTTGATGAAAAAACAGGAGTTCCAAGGGAAGTTACCCAAGAAGTTTTGGCAAGACTGACTTTTGAGCAGATCAGAGTTTTGCATTTGAATAGTGAGGTTGTAAGTATGAGGCCTCTGGTTCGCTACGTCGACTACTTCAACTTCGACAACGGGCAGAACGTCGGTGCGGGCTACAGGCGCGACGATGCGTTCGGGGTGGCGGGTATTACTGACCTCGGAGAGGCAGCGCCGAAAATTGAGATGCCTGACAAACTAAAACCCACAAGAGAAAGCCCGAGCAGATTAATTGTTGATGGGCCTCCGGAACAACTGGATGCTCTTGAAAGACAATTAAAAAAATAAACACTCTTTTAACTCCTTTTATTCTTTTTATTACTCCCTAGGTGTAAGCTTAGGGCCACACACTCATCTACATGACGAAGTCATGTAGAGCTGTGAACTTTAGTTCACTTAATCTACAGTGCTAGGAATTTCGTATGGGATAAACTA
>CAYYPF010000018.1:0-6010 GCA_964473475.1 Microcaldota archaeon
GATCTTCAGCAAATGCTGGAGAGATAGTGAACAGCAGTTCACTAGAACTTTTTAAATTGGCTCGGGATAAGTTGGTTATTTAAATAATATTTAAATAGTTAGGGGAAAAATAATTTTTAAGAGGTGAATTCAAAATAAGGCGAATTACATTTTATTTGACAAATAGTGACCAATACAGAATAGTATAAAATGCTATATATAATTGTTACATATATTTCTTTTTGTTCCAAATACATATTTAATATAAATAAAAAGAAAATAGAAAAAAATGAGGGAATAATATAAGGTATTCAGAACCCATTAAATTGCATGTAATTCATTGGTTCTGAATCCAGAAAACGTAACAACGTTTTCTAGCTGTTCAACACCTGCGGTGATTGAACATAGATTGAGGCATCTTGAAGTTCTAGGAACTTCTAGAGACAGAGAATGAGATTCTCTGGAATTTTTCTAGCTGCCTCAGGATATTTAAATACTTCCATTCTAAGTATTGGCTACTCATTTTCATTTGAGTGGCGTCCCTCTCTCGAAAGCGGGCTACGCATAAGGTGATATTACATGACAGATATCAGGAGACCTAGAAAGGGCTCTATGGCATTTAGACCTAGGAAACGTGCTGAAAGCCAAGTACCAAAGGTATGTTGGCCAACCCTAGCTGAAAAAAGGGTTCTTGGATTCGCAGGATATAAAGCAGGAATGATTCAAATTGCATGCATAGATGATACTGAGTCTCCAACAAAAGGACAGGAAGTTGTAACCCCAGCAACAGTAATCGAAGTTCCTCCAGTAGTTGTATACGGAATCAGAGGATACAAGGAAAAAAGATCTGTAAAGGATTTGCTGGTTGAGGATGCAAAGGTACTTTCATTGTTGAAGATAAAGAAAAAACTAAATTCAGCAAAGGAAATCAGCAAAGAAGAAGTGGATGACGTTTATCTTCTAGTATTTACTACTCCAGACAAAACAACCATTGGAAAAAAACACATAGAAAGAATGGAACTTGGTTTGGGTGGAGAAACTGTAGAGGAAAAATTAGAACAGGCAAAAGCACTTCTTGGAAAGGAAGTAAAGGCAAGCGAGATATTTAAGCCTGGTGAATTTGTAGATGTAATTGCAATTACAAAAGGAAAAGGGTGGCAGGGAACAATTAAGAGATTTGGAACCACTAAACAAAGAAGAAAGGCAACTGGAAAAGTAAGGCACATTGGTTGTTTGGGCCCATTCCATCCAGGGTATGTTCAATATACTGTTCCACACGCTGGACAAACTGGCTATCATAAGAGAACAGAACTTAATAAGCGAATTTTCAAGATTGATGCAAACCTCGATGAAATTAATCCAAAAGGAGGATTCATGAATTATGGATTTGTAAAAAATGAATATATTATAATTAAAGGATCTGTTCCAGGTCCAGTAAAAAGATTAATCAGATTAAGAGTTGCAATGCGGGCAAACGGTGGCGTAAAGGAGCCAGTAATTAAGGATGTAATTGTTGGGTGAAGGGAATGAAAGCAACAGTATACTCATTAGAAGGAAAAGAAGTGAAGGAAATTACATTGCCTTTGCAATTTGAAGAGGAGTACAGGGAAGATTTGATTAGAAGGGCTGTACTTTCACAGGAAAGCAAGGAAAAGCAGCCTAAAAGCAATTATAGATTTGCTGGAATGGAAACAAGTGCAAAATATAGAGGAAGAAAAGAAGATTACGGTTCATTGAAGAATAAGGGTCAGGCAATGTTGCCTAGAGAAGTAATTCCAAACGGCGGAATGGGAAGAGTAAAAAGAATTCCTTCAGCAGTAAAAGGAAGACGGGCTCATCCTCCAAAGGTTGAAAAAAAGATTATTGAAAGAATGAACAATAAGGAATACAAAAAGGCATTGAGAAGCGCATTGAGGGGATCAACTATCCAGGAAGTTGTTGAAAAAAGAATTGGAGTAAAAGGAATGAAGCTTCCGATTATTGTTGAAGATTCTTTTGAGAAGGTCTCAAAGATTAAAGATGTAATTGCATTATTAGAGAAATTAAAATTAAATGGCATTATAGAACAGGCAAAAGAAAGGGTTAGAAGAAAAACAGGTTTGAGGTGCAAGAGAACCAAACTAATCAAAAGGGCGCCTAAGTACCTTTTGTTTGTATGCAAGGATGGGAAAATAAAGGATGCAGCTGAGAACCTTTCAGGTGTGGATGCACAGACTGTTTCAAATCTGAGAGTAAAGGATCTTTCACCTGGAGCAATTGGGGGAAGGATAACTATATTCACAGAAGCTGCAATCAAAGAGATTAGCGAGAAATTATGAATGGGGTCATTAGAATGATAATCAAAGCACTTGAAACAGAAAAATGGATTGGAAAGATTGAGTTTGAAAACACAATCGCATTCCAAGTGGATAAACGGGCAGGAAAAAAAGAGGTTGCTGAGGAGATGAAGAGGCTCTTCAAGGCAGATGTGGCGAAGGTAAGAACAATGATTCGCGGAAACAAAAAAATTGCGATTGTAACCTTTGGAAAAGGAACAAAGGCAGAGGATATTGCAACAAAATTAAAGATGGTGTAATCAAATGGAACTGAATAGAACTGACCCAAAAAAGAATAAACGTAGATCACGATTGCCGAAAATAGACAGAAGAAAGAAAGTAATCAACATGACCGAAGAGACCCCGCAGCAAGCTGCGCGGTATACCTCATTCGGTCATGACTTTCAAAAACTGGTCGCTGCAAGCAGCGGGGTATCAAACCCAGTTTTTGAAATGAAACTTAAGAAATGGGCATTAGCACAAGACGATGCAGAGCTATCTCAAGAGGATTGCTTACACCCATTAAACCGAGGGAATAGAGTAAACCTAACTGGTTCGGGAACAGATGGTATGGTTAAAAACAGTGCTAATCGAGTATTTGGAATTGATTGGGGATTTGATCCAAGGGATCGAACAAGATTCGCAAAATTAATAGGAGAAGAAAATGATAGGTGAATGATTATGGGTAAACCGTTAAAGCATCAAAGAAGAGGAAAGGGAAGCCCAAGGTACGTGGCTCCTAGTTCAAGATTCCATGTTGATCTAAAGTATAGAAATTACGATGATATTGAAAAAACAGGAATGCTTAGAGGAGAGGTTCAAAGATTCCTGGATGATCCAGGAAGAGAATCCTTGCTTATGCTTGTTAGATATGATAATGATGAGAGCGGATATTTGCTTGCACCAGAAGGAATTGCAATTGGAGATTCAATAGAGGTTGGATCACAGGGAAAGATTACAAACGGAGGAGTGCTTCCATTGTACCGAATTCCAGATGGAGCGCCAATTTTCAATGTAGAAAAGAGACCAGGGGATGGAGGAAAGTTTGTAAAATCTCCAGGCCTATATGCAACACTTGTTTCAAAGGAAGGAAAAACAGTACGTATAAGGCTCCCGAGTAAGCAAGTGATTACACTTTCAAATGAATGCAGAGCACAGATTGGAATGATCGCAGGCGGAGGAAAAACAGAAAGACCGCTTGTAAAAGCAGGAACTGCATTCTTTAAATATAAGGCAAGAAACAGACTCTGGCCAAAAGTCAGAGGAGTAGCACAATCAGTTTATACACACCCGCACGGAGGTAGGCAGCACCATGAAGGTAGGCCTACAACTGTAAAGAGGGGAAGCCCGCCTGGAAAGAAGGTTGGACACGTCGCAGCTAGAAGCACAGGAAGAAAGAAAACAAAAATAGAGGAAAGTAAATTAGAAGAGGGAAATGCATGAAAAAAGAGACATATAAAGGTTATACTGAAGAGGACATTGCAGGCATGAACATGGGGGATTTTGCAAAACTTACAACCTCCAGAGAGAGAAGAACTCTTAAGAATATGAAAAGAAATCCAGTACTCCTTAAGCTTGTGAATAAAGTAAAGAGCATAAGGGAAGGGCCAAAAAAAGATTCAGTAATTAAAACAAGAATTAGAGATGCAATTATTCTTCCTGAATGGATGGGATTAACCTTTGGAGTCTACAATGGAAAAGAATATAAAAGAGTAAAAATTACAGTAAACCACCTTGGAAAAAGGTTGGGAGATTTTGCACACACAACTGGACCAGTTAGGCATTCAGGGCCTGGTGTAGGTGCAACAAGAGGAAGTAAGTTCGTACCAATAAAGTGATTGTATGAAAGGATATTCGTATCAGATAAAAGAAAATTACGAGAACTATGCTGCAGCTAGAGTAGAGGGTGTAGATGCATCTTACAAAGATCTGGCTGAGGTATGCGGAAGGATAAGGGAACTTCCAGCAGAGAGGGCGGTTTTTCTCTTGGAAAAATTTGAAACAGGAGAATTGCCAGTGCTTTATAAGAGCCACAATACAAAACTCGGGCATAGAAGAGAGCTCGGAGGGAAAAAAGGAAGATACCCGAAAAAAGCAGCAGGAATTGTGCTAAAGGTTTTGAGAAGCGCATTTGCAAATGCACAGAGCAAGGGATTAGTTGAACCTTATATTCTTGTGCATGCATCAGCAAACAAGAAAAATATTTTTCCAAGAATGGCCTCAAAAGGAAGAAGGAACAGATCCAACTATGAAACTTCTCGCATTGAGATTATACTTAGAGAAAAGGATATTGTGAAGAAAACAGCTCCTAAGAAAGTTGAGGCTCTGGCACAAGCAGTGCCAAAGAGTGAGGCCCCAGCTCCAAAAGTAGAGAGCAAACTTGTTGAGAAACAAATAGAAAAACCAGTTGAAAAATCTATTGAGAAACCAGTTACAGATGTTGAGGAAACTAAAGAAAAAGTTGAGAGGAAAAAATCCGCTCCAAAAAAGAATGCTAAAGAGGTAAAAGCATGAGTTATGAAAAAAAGTTTATTGCTGAACCAGTAAAAAAATACAAAATTATGAAATTCTTGGAAGAGTCCCTAGATAAGGATTGGATTGCAGGAATAGATGTGCAGAGAACACCACTTGCAACTAGAATCACGCTTGAGACGTTGAATCCAGGAAAGGTAATTGGAAGAAGAGGAAAATCAATAAACAGATTAACTGAGGTTTTGAGGGATGAGTTTGGAATTGAGAATCCGCAAATAAATGTTGTAGAAATCACCCAGCCATTCTTAGAACCAAGAATCATTTCAAAAAAAGCAGCAAGATATATTGAAATGGGAAAGAAAGTACGGGCAGTATTGCACTATTTACTCAGGGAAATTATGAATGCTGGTGCAATGGGTGCAGAAATTATTGCATCTGGAAAGATTGGTGCAAAAGGAGCACGGGCAAAAACACTCAAGGTATCTGCAGGTTATATTCCAAAATCCGGAGATTTAGTTTATCAGGTAAGAAAAGCGCACATAAGTGCAAATACAAAATCCGGAGTAATCGGAGTACTTACAAGAATAGTTCCCCCGGGAACAGTATTCCCTGGAATGAAGGTTGAGAAGGTTGCACTTCCAAAGATTGTTGCAAGTGCAGGCGATGTTGAGGAAAGAAGAGAAGAAAAAACAGGTGAGAAGAAATGAAAGGAGTAAACGCAGGCGACTTAAGAAAGTTGAGCGAAAAGGAACTAGAGGAAAAACTAGCAGATCTTAGAACCACCATGCTTCATGAGAAAAAATCGACAAAAACAAGGCCTGTAAAAAAGGCAATTGCAAGAATACTTACTATAAAAACTGAGAGAAAGAACAAAAAAATTGAGGTGAAAAAGGTTGGCTGAACTTTGCCCAAAATGTGGATTGCTGAAGGAGTTGTGTGTATGCAACATCCTGGATAAGGAAAAAACAAAGAAAATTAGAGTGTACACAGAAAAGAAAAAATTCAAAAAACTAGTGACGATCGTGGAAGGAATTGAAAAAAGCAGGATCAAGGAAACTACGAGCGACTTGAAAAGGAAGCTCGCATGCGGTGGAACCATGAAGAATGAGATAATTATTCTGCAGGGGAACCACAAGAGAAAGATCACACAGATGCTAGTAAAGATCGGATACCCGAAAGATGCGATTGAAATTGCATAAGCTTGGATAGTACGTATATAATATACAAATATAACCGTAAAAAAG
>CAYYPF010000018.1:6110-7603 GCA_964473475.1 Microcaldota archaeon
GAGAATAACCGTAAAAAGAACAAACTGGTGGAAAAATGAAGTTGGGGTTTGACGAGATTGTCTTGATGTGCCCATTAATCGGGTTTGAGGCAGAGGTAGTTAACTCCAGCTCCAAGAAATTCATTGGCCTTAAAGGAAAGGTCATTGATGAGAGCAAAAATATGCTCCAAATTGAGAGTAAAGGGATTATTAAGAGAATTCCAAAAAAAGGAAATCTCTTCCAGGTATGCGAGGGTGCAAGATGCACAAAGGTATATGGGAAGGAAATTCTTCATAGACCAGAGGAAAAAGCAAAGAATGCAAAAATATAATCATGATTGAAAGGTGAATGTGGTATGGCAGAATGCAATGATAAAAATTGTCCAGTTCATGGTAATTTAAAGGTAAGAGGAATGCGAAAAACAGGAACAATCATAAGTACAAAAGCAAAAAAGACAGCAGTAATCGAAATGAACATAATCAAGAAATTCGAGAAATATAAAAGATGGGCAAAGGATAAAACCAGGACAGTTGCACACAACCCCCCGTGCATTGATGCACAGCAAGGAGATATAGTTAGGATTGGAGAGAGCAGAAAAATCAGCAAAACTAAGGCATGGGTAATTCTTGAGATTATTAAAAAAGGTGGAGTACAATGAAGGGTTTAGCTGCAAAGATTATCAAATCATTGACTATTGGTTCAAGATTGCTATGCTCAGATAATAGTGGAGCAAAAGAGATTGAGATCATCGGTGTTCTTGGCCACAAAGGGACAAGAAAGAGATCCTTCAAGGCAGGCATATGCGACATTGTAATCGCAGCTGTGAAGAAAGGAAAACCAGAGATGGTCAAAAAAGTAGTACGCGCACTTATAATCCGACAGAGAAAGGAATACAAAAGAGCGAACGGAATGGTTATTTATTTCGAGGATAATGCAGCAGTGCTTTTAAATGAGGATAATATGCCTCTTGGAACTGAAATCAAGGGTGTTGTTGCAAGAGAGGTTGCTGAAAGGCACCCAAAGGTTGCTGCGATTGCATCAATAAAATTATGAGTTGATGATCAATAGTTTAAATGAGGTATAATTATGAAACCAGATATTGAAAGAAAAAAAAGATATACTGCTCCTTTGCATAAGAAAAGGAAGTTTCTGAATGTGAATGTTTCAAAAGAACTTAGGAAGAGCAAGGGAATAAAATCAAGGGCCCTGCTTGTTAAGAAAGGAGATAAGGTTAAGGTAATGAGAGGCCAGAATACTGGAAAAACAGCTACAGTTGCCTCTGTTGATCACAATAAAACAAAAGTTTATTTGGAAGGGGTTTCTTACAGAAACAAAAGAGGAATGGAAAATTTAATTCCATTTGAACCTTCTAACCTGCAATTGATTGAGATTAAGGAAAAGGGAAAGCCATCCAAAGAAGTTAAAGAAAAGAAGGAAACTAAAGAGAAAGAAGAAAAGAAGGAAACTAAAGAGAAAGAAGAAAATAAGGAAGTAGAAATTAAGGAGAAAAAAT
>CAYYPF010000018.1:7703-12888 GCA_964473475.1 Microcaldota archaeon
AAGGAAACTAAAGAGAAAGAAGAAAATAAGGAAGTAGAAATTAAGGAGAAAAAATAAAGGTGATGATGATATGGCAAAGCACGGAGGAATTAAACATTTGAAAAGGATTGCTGCCCCTCATGCAATAGCAATTACGAATAAGAAAGAGTATACATGGATTTCAAAAGCTGCACCAGGTCCGCATGATGGACAACATGCAGTTCCATTGGGAGTACTTATTAGAGGTCAGCTATCACTGTGCAATACAAACCGGGAAGGAAAAAAGGTCCTAAACCAGAGAGTATTGTTTGTTGATGGAAGAATTAGAACAGATGAACGATTCCCAATTGGGTTTATGGATGTGATTTCTGTTCCAAAAATCAAAAAATATTACAGAATGCTTATAGATGATCATAAAAGAGTTGTACCAGCTGAAATTAATGAAAAAGAATCAAAAGAAAAAATTGCAAAGGTTGTAGTAAAGAACACAGCAAAAAAAGGACAGATTATGATAACTCTTCATGACGGGAAAACACTAAAGGGAGACAATAATGTTCATGTTGGGGATAGTGTTGTGCTCTCAGTTCCGGAGAACAAAATATTGCGCGTATTGAAATTAACAGAAGGCGCATTGTGTTATGTGAAAGACGGAAAGCACACAGGAACAATTGCAACGCTTGAAAGCATACTGAGAGGAAAGGAAGGAGAGGATCATAGGGCACAAATGAAAGGAGAGCAGGAATTTATTACTGCACTCAAACACCTCTTTGTAATAGAGGAAGGAATCAAAGGTGTTGCTAAATGAACAAGGATAATCCAATGAGAAAAATTAGCATTGAAAAAGTCACAGTTAATATTGGTGCAGGCAGTGCTGGTGAGGTTCTAGAGAATGCGAAAAAGCTTCTGGAAAGGCTCACTGGAAAAAAGCCACTAGAAACTAAGGCAAAGAAGAGAAATCCAATTTTCAAACTCAGAGTAGGGCTTCCAATAGGAGTTAAGGTAACACTTAGGGGAGAGGATGCAGAAAACTTTTTGAAGAATGCGTTCTCTGCAAACAAAAATGTATTGAATGCAAGGGCATTTGATAAGGAAGGGAACTTCTCCTTAGGAATAAAGGAATATATAGATTTCCCAGGAGCAAAGTATGATCCATCCTTAGGAATGTTTGGATTTGATGTATGTGTAACGCTCAAAAGAAAAGGTGGAAGAAGGATAAGCATTAGGAGAATAAAGAAGAGCAAGGTTGGAAAAGGCCACAGGATTTCTCCGGAAGAGGGGAAAGAATTCGTCAGGAATAAATTCAATATAAATATTGAAGAGGTAGGAGCATGAAGGTTCCTCTAGATGATAAATATAAAGGGAAGGGAAAGCGAAAGTGCAAGATCTGCGGAAACTATGAAGGGCTTATTAGAAAGTATGGACTTTACGTCTGCAGAAAATGCTTCAGGGATATTGGAAATGACATTGGTTTCAAGAAATATTAAGGCAACTAATATAATGATAAATAATGTGATTGTAATGAAAAAAAAGTATAATGGTAATGGTGGTTTTGGGGTTAACACTAGCCCTTTTAACCCAAGTAAATGCCCAGATCATAAAAGGGCTGGTGAAGGTGAATGAAATGAATGTTGATCGTTTATCAGACGCGTTGAACGCAATAAAAGTTAATGAGATGGTTGGAAAAAAAGACTGCAAGGTTCCTGCTACAAAACTAGTAAGAAAGGTTTTGGAAATCTTCCAGGCACATGGATACATAAAGGCATTCTCAGATGTTGAGGAAGAGAACACGCTGTTCTTTATGATCGAATTGGATGGAAGAATAAATAATTGCGGAACAATTAAGCCAAGGGCCCCAGTAAAAAGAAGCGAGTGGGCAAAGACTGAGCAGAAATATATTCCTGCAATAGGAATCGGCGTTCTTGTTGTTTCTACTCCAAATGGAATTATCACAAATGCTGAAGCACAAGAGGCTAAAATCGGTGGAAGGTTGATTGCATATGTATACTAATACAGATACACTTGAGGTTATTGATGGCGCTACAGTTAATATTCAGAATAATATTGTAAGCGTAAAAGGAAAGCTAGGTGAGGAGAAGATTAGCTTTGGAAATAATGTTTCGCTCAAGATTGAAGGAAAAAACATAAGCATTGGAACAAAAAAGAAGGAAATGCTGAATACAACAAAAACACTCATTAAGAATCTCATGAATGGGGTTGCAAAAGGTTATGAGAAAAAAATGAAAATTGTATTTGCACACTTCCCAGCAACACTTGAGATTAAAGGAAATATTGTAAAGATAAAGAATTTCCTTGGGGAGAAATGCGACAGGAAAGCAAAGATCATTGGAAATACAAAAGTAAGTGTAAAGAGACAGGAGGTTACAATCACAGGTTCGAACAAGGAATTTGTTGGACAAACTGCAGCAAATATAAGAGCTGCAACGAAGATAAAGGATAAGGATTGCAGGGTATTCCAGGATGGGATTTATCCAGTAGACTAAGTTGAAACTAATGAATATTATTAGAGAGTGATTATGATGGTTAAGGTCGCAAAAGGAAAAAAAAATGAAAGTGCGGTTAAGAGAATCAAAAAGAAAAAGAAAACATACTTCAATGTTCCTAACTATAAGCAGAAAGTAAGAGTAAAGAATAGATGGAGAAAGCCGCATGGAATTGACAACAAGAAAAGAATCAGAAGAAAGGAATTTGGAGCATGCCCACGTGTAGGTTATAAAAATACCTTTGAGGCAAGAGGAGCACACCCACTTGGAATCAAGGAAGTAGTTGTGAATAATGTTGGCGAAGTTGAAAAAATAAAGGGCCAACAAAGAATTGGAGTAAGGATTGCTGGAGCAGTAAGCAAAAGGAAGAAAGAAGCTATTCGCTCAAAGGCAAAAGAAATAGGCATGAGGGTATTCAACTAATAGGTGATTATGAATGAGCACACTCACAACAATAAAAAGACTGGCTGCAGATATTTTAGATATAGGCAGGAATAGAGTAAGAATAAGGACTGAGCTTAGCGAAGGGGAGCAAAAGCAACTAATGGAAGCAATTACACGAACAAATATAAGAGATTTGATTAAGGATAAGATTATTTATGCAAAGGAAAAGAAGGGAAAGCGAAAGAAGAATAGAAAACGCAAGAGAACAACTGGAAGAAAAAGAGGAAAGGTAAATGCAACCATTAGCGGAAAAGACAGGTGGATGATCAAGATAAGAGCACTTAGAAGATATTTGAACAAATTAATTAATGAAGGAGAGCTTGGAAAGGAACACAAGAGAAGCATTTACTTGAAGATTAAGGGAAACTCATTCAGGAACAAAGGTGCAATGTACGCATATCTAAAAGATAATAAGCTCTTGAGCGAAAAGGCAAAGAGCGTTGAAAAAGAAAAGACGGTTAAAAGAACCGCAGAAACAAAAGAAGCAATAGAAGCAGGTGGAGCACAATGAGCAGGGCAAAAACACCAACTTATAAAACACCCTTTAGAAGGCGAAGGGAGGGAAAGACAGATTACGTAAAGAGATTGGCATTAGTAAAAAGCGGAAAAGCAAGGATGGTTGTAAGAAAAACTAATGCTGGAATAATTGTTCAATTCGTTGAGTTTGGTTCAAAGGGGGACAAAACCCTGGCAATGATTGACGGGCACACGCTAAAGAAAAATTACGGCTGGCCATCTAAGAGAAACTATCCAACTGCATATCTTGCAGGCCTGATTGGGGCAAGCAAGGCTAAAGAAAAGGGAGTAATGGAATTCATAATGGATGTTGGATTGCAGAGGTGCTCAAAAGGAAGTGTTCTTTTTGCAGCTCTAAAAGGAGCAGTGGACGCAGGACTCAAGACAAACTACGATGAGGAAATGCTCTCGAAGAGCAAGCTTGAGAATGTAAAGGACGAGTATAAAACTCAATTCGAACAGTTGAAGAATAAATTTATTGTAAAGGTGTAATGATGGAATGGACTCCTAAAACTAAAATAGGAAAAATGGTTAAAACACAGGAAATCACAGATATTGATGAGATTCTAAAATCAGGACAGCCGATTATTGAATCAGAAATTGTGGATGCACTTATTCCAGATATAAAATCAGAAACGCTTTCAGTAGGAAGCACACAGAGAGTAACAGATTCCGGAAGGAAAATGAAATTCCGGGTAGTAGTGGTTGTAGGGGACCAGAAAGGACATGTAGGAATCGGCTCTGGAAAGAGCGAGGAAATTAAGCCTGCAATAGAATATGCAACCAAGGAAGCAAAGAAAAGAATTATTAGAATCCCAAGCGGATGCGGAAGCTGGGAATGCAGATGCGCAGGAAAGCACTCAATTCCCCAGAGATTAAATGGAAAGGAAGGAAGCACAAAAGTAACTCTTTATCCAGCACCAAAAGGAGTAGGGCTTGCTGCAAATGATGTAATTAAAAAAGTACTTTCAATAGCAGGAATAAGGGATGTTTGGAGCAAGACCACTGGAAATACTGCGAACATGTTTAATATGGCATCTGCAACTATTGATGCATTAAATTCATTCAATAAGAGAAAACCAGGAAAAGAAGAGAGTGAGTAAATATGGCTACTAAATTACCAGATAAGAAACAAGAAATATTGGCAGTTGTACGAATAAGAGGAGTAAGAAATATGAAACCAAAGATTAAGTTTACACTTGGTCTTTTGAGATTGCACAGGCCAAACCACTGCGTAGTTGTAAAGGGAAGTGAACAAATGAAAGGAATGCTCCAGATTGCAAAAGATTATATTGCGTATGGAGATGTTTCTGAAGAAATGCTTCTAAAACTCCTTAAAAAAAGAGGGGAAAAAGGAGGAAAGATGCTTCTTGATTCTGTAAAAGAACAGGAAATAGAAAAGGCAGCAAAAGAAATCATGAACGGTGAGGATGTGAAAAAATTGGTTGATCCGGTTTTTAGATTACACCCACCAAGAAAAGGATATAAAGATATAAAATCAGCTTATCCAAGAGGGGATCTTGGAAAAAGGCCAGACATGGACACCCTTCTTAAGAGGATGATGTGATATGACAATTAAAAGAAAGAAAAAAGGAATTGGTAAATTTAGAGGCTCGCGAAACTGCGGAAAAGGAAATGTAAAGAATAGAGGAAAACCATCCAGCAAAGGAGGCCGGGGGCAAGCAGGATTAAAAAAACACAGAAAAACCTGGGTTATTAAATATGATCCAGATCATTTTGGAAGA
>CAYYPF010000019.1:0-12840 GCA_964473475.1 Microcaldota archaeon
AAAGAGGCATTGGTTCTTGTGTGGTTCTTCCATCCAAGATTTTCATCATTGTAAGTCCAATCTCCCTTTCATCAGTAACTAAAGTAGTAATTCCACGTTTATTTGTATATGCTTGGAAATCTGCTTCTTGCAATCTTGGTTGAAAACTAATTACTGGTTTTCTCAGGCATTTGGCAGTAACTAATGGATTATTGAATGTTCCAACAACTAAATCAGCTGCTTTTAATAGTTCCTCAATTGTATAGTAATTTGGATCCTCTTTATTTGTCGGATTATGGAATGCCTTCCCAGTAAGACGCGGAACAACTGTTTCTTCATATGCATCTTTATCTCTTCCTGGTCTAAACGGATGCGGTCTTACAATTACATTTACTCTCTGGCCATGAACCATGAGCGCATTTGCAGCATATAAGAATTCACTCAATACACTTGCTTCATCAAATCCTATTTTTGGATAATATGTAGATATTGTATCACTTATGAATACGATTAATTTTCCTTCAGGATCAAAATGAGAGAATGCTGGTTTAGCATATACTCTTTGTTTTATATCTGAAGGCATTCTTCTTCCAACCTCAGCTACGTATTCAAAATAAGGATTTCCAGTTACTACAAGTAAATTCGGATTAAATCCTTCAGCAAGCATTTCTTTTCTCGCATATTCATCCATTATTGCAATTCTATCTGGAAGATGAGTAAACTTTCCGCCTTCTTTTATTTCTAATTTTCCAGAACCAAATGGCAATACTAAATCAGAAAATCTTTCTGCGTAATTTCCCCAAATATCAAATACAGAAATTACAAATATACCTTTCTCCCTTGCTAATTTATATGTGATATGTTCAACTGCAAGTAAATGATCATTATCTTGAATATATGCATCTGTGAGTATTGAAGTTGGTCCAAAAGAAGCAATATTTCCAGCAATTTCTACAACTGTTTTTACTAACCACTCTTTTTTGCCTTGTTCTCCTTTATCTTTTTCTACTGGAGTTAAGGCAACATCTGGCTCAATTCCAAATTTTCTAAAACCCTGTGTTGCACCAGCATAAGAAATAGATCGAACTTCAGTTCCTGCTGCAAGTAGCCTTTTTCTCATTACTGAAAGGATTTCTCCTCCAGCATTTGAGGAACCTACAAGTAAAACCCTCTTCGGGACTTTAACTTCTGCTCTTGCAACACTCATTCTAACACCATTTAATTACGATTATAATAACTTACTTACGAGTCAAACTATTTATAAACTTATTTTTTTGTCAACCCAAATCTATGCTTGTGGTTTCAACCTTCCGAGTAAAAGAGAGTTATATAAAAATCCTATTCTTTCACATTAGTGAACGCTCGTGATGAGCTAGAGTGGGAGGTGAGATGGAGCCCTTCGGTGTACCATCTTACCTCATTGTCTTTTTCTAAAAAAAAGAATTAATTGTTCAGGGAGAGTTGAGAAACCTAATTAAGTGGATTATCAAAGAGAAGCATCTGTTCTTTTGCAAGCCCATTTTAAAGTTCGATTAGATGGGTTTAAAGTGCGATTATTATCTTTTATATCAATTATCTTTTTCTACTACCCAGCTAATAGGCAAATCAATACGGTCTCGAAGGTCTAGAGTAAACCTTTAAAAACAATTCTTTCCTTAATTTTGATACTAATTAGAGTTTGCAAATTGCAAAACTAATATATACAGAACCAAAAAGGTAATTTCGATTATTAATTTGGGGTTTCATAGAGGTTCTGTATAGGTTGAGACAAGAAATCTTCTTGTCTCAGGATAATATTTAGATGAGGTGTATTGTATATGGCAGAAAAAGAGCACATGAACATCGTGTTTATCGGGCACATTGACTCCGGTAAATCAACAAGCGTAGGTAGAATCCTCTACGAAACAGGAGCAATTCCTGAACAAACTTTGAAAAAGTTAAAGGAAGAAGCAGAGAAGATGGGTAAGGCAACATTTGAGTTCGCCTTCATCATGGACACAATTAAAGAGGAAAGAGAGAGAGGAGTAACAATTGATGTTTCTCATAAGGAGTTCAGGACAAATAAATATTATTATACAATTATTGATGCTCCAGGTCACAGAGATTTTATTAAGAACATGATTACAGGTGCATCACAAGCAGATGCAGCAGTGCTAGTAGTTTCTGGTAAGGATGGAATCGAATCACAGACAAAGGAGCACGCATTCCTAGCAAAGGTTCTTGGTTTGAATCAATTAATTGTTTGGGTTAACAAGATGGATGCAGTTAACTATGATCAAAAGAAATTCGAAGAAGTAAAAGCAGAAGCACAAAAGCTTCTACAAGGAATGGGATACAAAACTGATCAAGTAAAAATTATTCCAGGATCTTCTTATAAAGGTGCAAACCTTACAAAGAAGGCTCCAGAACTTGCTTGGTACACTGGTCCAACATTGGTTGAAGCATTAGATATGTTTGTAGTTCCTCCAAAACCAATGGATAAGCCATTAAGATTACCAATCCAGGATGTCTTTACAATTACTGGTCACGGAACAGTTCCAGTAGGAAGAGTAGAAACAGGAGTAATGAAACCAAACATGGTTGTAGCTATTTCACCCTCTGGTGCAAAAGGAGAAATAAAAAAGATTGAAATGCACCACCAGGAACTTGCACAGGCAATTCCAGGAGACAATGTCGGATTCAACCTGAAAGGTGTTGATAAGAAAGACATTAAGAGAGGAGACGTAATTGGTCCAGTTGATCATCCACCAACAGTTGCTGATGAGTTTAAGGCACAGATAGTAGTCCTAAACCACCCAACTGCAATTTCTGTTGGTTATACACCGGTCTTCCACATCCACACTGCACACTTTGCAGGAAGAATCTCAGAAATAGTTGAGAAGAAGGATCCAAAGACAGGTCAAGTACTTCAAGCAAACCCAGACTTCATTAAGACTGGTGATGTTGCAATTGTAAAAATTAAGCCATTGAAACCAGTTGTAATTGAGAAATTCCAGGAATTCCCTCCATTGGGAAGATTCGCAATGAGAGACATGGGTCAAACAGTTGCAGCAGGAGTTGTTTTAGAAGTAACACCAAAGAAAGCAGTATAATGCTTTCTTTTCCTTTTATTTTTCTTATATTTTTTAATTTCTAATTTTTCTATTTTTTCTAATTCATAAGATTTAAATTTCTTCTAATCCAAGCACATTTATGAATGTTAAATTATTTCTCTTATTTGGATTTTGTTTAGTTCTTTTTTTAGGTTGCGTAGGTCCAAAAGAAAATTTTCCAGGAGAAAAATCCAATGGAAAAGAAGAAACTGGCACTGGAGGAACTGGAGAAAAACCAGAACCATTTACTCCAGAAGATGAAGAGGATACAGGACCAATTACTCCAGAAGATGAAAATAGTGAAGACGTACAAAAAAATGAAAAACCAGGAGAGGAATTTCATTTTCCTCCTTTAGAGCAATCTTCTATTTCTCTACCAGAAGGGGAATGGAAAACCTTAACTCTGGGAGAGGTTGAAATAAGATATTTCTCAACTGCAATTATGCGTGGAAATTTTGAAACAAGTACAGATATTCTCTTTTTCGTAAAGAATAAGGGAAGCTCAACAAAAATCGTACAAGCTACACTGCTTAAAGAACTCGCACAGCAGAAACCAGAAAATGTTTATCATTTTTTCGGATTCCAGAAGGATGAAATCTCAATAGCATCAGGTGAGGAAAAGAAATTTTGGTATTATATTTCAAATGAGCCACCCATTGATTTTGAATTAGAAGTTACTTTTGAAGTTGGTTCTGAAGAAGGAACAGCAATTGTTCATGTTAAAGAAGAGGACCTCAAGTCACTATTTACTGCATATATTTATGGAGTCGTAACAGATAAGCAAACAGGGGAGCCAGTGAAAGATGCAACTGTTATTGGAACTCTCTTCAATGGAAGGGAAGGGTTCACTCAAGTAACTGATGAGTTTGGAAGATATGTACTTCCAGTGACTTCTATGCAAGATATCCAGAATGTATTCGGAAACAGGACAGTACTTTATAACTCATTAGCTTATTCCATCAGTGCAGAGAAAGATGGCTATCAATTTTTTTATGAAAACAATCTTTCTCCAGGTAAAGAAGAGCAACTTCGTTTGGATATTGAATTGGAAAAATCTTCTGGAGAAAAGGATTTTGCTCTTGCTTGGGAGAAACAGGTTCAGGATAATTATGGATTTTTTTGGGTAATGCCTAGTAAAGATTTTTCTGTAATTGCTGCAGCACAGGCAAAACATCCGCCTGAGCTTCAAAAGCCAACCCACTTCTACTTATTTTCAGAAGAAGGAACTATTCTCTGGCAACAGGACACAGGAAGCGAATGCTGGGGATTTGATATTACTGATGATGGAAATAAAATAGCTGCTGCTTGCCATGATGGGTATACTTATGTTGTAAGCAAGGGAGGAACGCTTCTCTGGAAAGGAAGTTCTGTTAATCAAGTCATGACTCGTGAGGCTGAATTCTCTCCAAGCGGAAATCAACTCATTACTGGGCCCTATGGAGAAGATTCACTTGCTTTGGTTGATTCTTCTGATGGAGAAACTATAAATGAATACACTACTGAGGAATGGCTGAGAAATTCCAAATTTTATTTAGATGGTTCTGGCTACCTTACTGGCCACGGAGGAGGAACTATTCTTGCATTTGATATGAATGGAAATAATAAATGGGAACAAATAATCGGAGAATTTCCCTTGATGATGGAAGTTGATCAGCAGAATAATGTTTATCTCTCTGGAAAAGGCAGAACGTTATTTAGTTATGACGAAGAGGGCAATCTGCGATGGACTTATAGAATTGGAGACCATACAATTACTGCAGGGGATATTTCTGATAATGGAAAACTCGCAGCAGGAACAGTAGGCGGACAGGTTTATTTATTTGATTCTGATGGGAACTTGCTGTGGAGAAGAGGGGCATGCGGGCAAGATGCCCAAGGGTGCACTGTTGGCCATAATGCAGTGGATATTTCCAGTGATGGAAAATATATTGTTGTTGGATCTGCACCTCAAAATGGACTTGTAGTCTTTGATGAGAATGGAACATTAGTTTGGAGCTATACAGCAGAAATAAAAGAAAACAGCGAGGATCTACTTGTAGGTGCAGTTACAGTTGCGATTTCTGATGATGATTCCAAAATTGTTGCAGGTTATGGAGATAATTATATTCGGATGTTCGAATTAAATTAGTGTCTATAAGGAAAGCATAAAATTCGCTTCAACTACTTTTTTTACTCCTCCAAGTGTAGTTCCGCATACTTTTATAATAATCTCAAATGGTCCCATTCCAGGAGCAACAAGGCTTTTTTCTTCAGTTACTTTAGTACTACCAAACATACTTTTTAATGTTCCCATTCCTGGAAGCCTAAACCCTCTTGGAAAACCTAATTCAATTGCGCCTTTTTCATCTGGAGCATAGATGGTAATATAATTTGCTGTTGAAGGGGGCAAGTGTCCCACATCCCGCGCTACTTCAAGTCTAGGAGGCAACATAACAATTTTACCTTCCGGCGCTTCTGGAAATGCGTCAGCAGGTAATTCAGCCCCTACTTTTTTTAATGCAGTAACTAAATTCATACAATCTTCAGGAGTAAGCAATATCGGTGCCAATCTAAGCGTGTTCCTTATCATTGTATTCATATTCCTACTTCTCTTTTCTTCAGGAAGGCCCATTATCGTAATTGCATTGTGTATATTGTCCCAAAGTTTTACTGCCAATACAATAATATTTGCAGAATTAAGAAGTCGTGCATAGTATACCTCTGCTCTTTCATCGTATCTTTCCGGAGTATACCTGTCTTCTCCAGTGTAAAATTTCTTATCATCTGCAAAAATCCATGTTTCTCCTATTAATCTTGGTTTTGTTAGGACAACCAATGCTCTAGCTACTGATTCTCCAAACAAACTTCTTATTTTGGACACACGAACGTTTTTATCTTCAGTGAGATCATGCACGCCTCCAAGTACTATTTCATCTACGCGGTGCCCTCTTTTTGCAAGCTCATTAGCAACCCAAAGCCCGTGATATATTTCAGGTGTTTTTCCATCCCCTCTAGTTCCTGTACAATGTTCTCTTAAAAGGGCAATTGATGTTTTTATTTTTTCTCTTCCTTTTCTAGCACTTTTATTTCTTTTTCCATGAAACTCTCCGTAATGATGCGTAATCCGTTCTACTAAGAAATCTTCTTTTCCTGGAAAATACCCAATATTTTTTCTCTTAAATGTCCTATGTATTCCAGTATAACTAGGTGGATGGCTTCGCCTATCATTAAAATGTAATAATTTTCCCCTCATTTTCCTCCTATATACCTGCGTAGGATAGATATTAAAGCCTTACTTTTGCTTTTCAGAGTGAGCTATTTTTGTATCCAGCCCTTCCACCTGTTTTTTATTCCTTTCTTATCAATTACCTCTCATGAAATCTCAAATTTTTGATATATTCAAATTTAAGGAAGGAAAAGAAGTTACAATCCAAGGATGGGTACATAGGCATAGGGTTAGTGGAAATATGGTTTTTGCAATCATTAGGGATCCAACTGGAATAGTCCAGTGCACAATAAAAAAGGATAAATTAGATGAAAAAGGATGGAAGAATGCAACTGATGTTTATATTGAAAGTTCAGTAACTATTTCTGGAACTGTAAAAAAAGATGAAAGAGCCCCAGGAGGATTTGAATTACAAGTAACTAAATTTGAAACTGTTTTTAGAGGTGAACCATTCCCAATTTCAAAAGATCTTTCTGAAGAATTCCTCTTAGATGTCCGCCACTTATGGACAAGATCCCAGAAAATCTCAAACATAATGAAGGCAAGGCACCATATTGTAAACTATTTAAGAGAATTTTTTTCAAAGGAAGAATTCTGGGAAATTGCACCCCCAATTATTACTAAAGCAGGATGCGAAGGGGGAAGCACATTATTTGAAATGAATTATTTTGGAGATAAGGCTTACTTAACTCAAAGTTCCCAAATGTATGCAGAAGTTTTTGTTTTCTCCTTAGGAAAGGTATTTGTACTTGCACCTTCCTTTAGGGCAGAAAAATCCAGAACTGTTCGCCACCTTGCAGAATACTGGCACTTAGAACCAGAAATGGCTTGGTATGATCAGAAAATGAACATGGAACTACAAGAGCAGATGGTTGAATATGCAGTTCAAAAAATGGTTAAGAACCATTCTGAGTTGCTTACAGCTTGTGGAAGAGATCCAGAAACACTTGCAAAAATCAAGGTTCCGTTCCCACGATTGGATTATGCAAAAGCAATAGATAAAGTAAATGAGCTTAGTGGAAGCGAGAAAATGAAATACGGGGATGATTTCGGAGCAGATGAAGAAGCAATCCTAACCAAGCAATACGATGTCCCATTATTTGTTCATAATTTTCCTAAGGATATTAAGGCATTTTACATGAGAGAAGATCCAAAAAAACCAGGAACAGTTCTAAATAATGATTTGCTTGCACCTGCTGGCCATGGAGAAATAATTGGTGGAAGCGAAAGAATCTGGGAATTGGATGAGCTGCTTGGAAGAATGAAAGAACAGAATCTAGCTGAGAAAGATTACCAATGGTATGTTGATCTAAGAAGATATGGAGCAGTTCCGCATTCTGGTTATGGATTGGGAATAGAAAGGCTTGTGAAATGGATATTAAATCTGGATCATATTCGGGATACGATTCCGTTCCCACGTACAATAACGAGATGTTACCCTTGAACTTTGAACTAGAAGATGGAAGAACAGTTGAAATAGTCCAATTGAATAAAAAAATTTCTACAAAAGCTATTCTGAATTTCATAAACCAAATAATTGAAGAGAATTTGTATATAACTTATGATAAGAAAGTCACGCTTGCGCAGGAAGAGAAATGGAAAAAAGAAAAACTTGAAATAATCAAAAATAATGAGGCAATAATATTGTTTGCTGTATGTAACAAAAAGGTTGTTGCAAGTTTAGAAGCCAGAAGGGAAAGAGGAAAGATGCGGGAGAATGTTTGTTGCGGAATAGTTATAGCAAAAGATTTTCGTGGAGCTGGTTTAGGAGAGTATATCCTGCAGTTGCTAATTAAAGAAGCTAAAAGGAAGCTGAAACTTAAGAATATTTATCTAATTGTTTTTGCAGAAAACAAACCAGCGATTGCATTATATAAAAAACTCGGATTTACAAAGTTACTTGCAAGATATCCAAAGTGGCTTAAACACAAGGGAAAATATATTGATCAATTAGTTCTTTTGCTGGTGGATAAATGACTGAAATTCCAGAATCACTTAAAAAAATACTTTCACTTTCTCCGCAGGAACGTTCAAAGATAAAAGTAGTAATGACTGGAGGAGTATTTGATCTAATTCATATTGGGCATATTTATACTCTAAGTGAAGCAAAGAAGCAAGGAAATTTTTTAGTAGTTGTAGTTGCAAGGGACGATTTAATCACTAAAAAAGGAAGAAAGCCAATTCATCCTCAAGAGTATAGGGCAAAAATGGTTGAAGCACTAAAACCAGTAGATGCAGTAATTCTTGGAGATAATGATCCAATGAAATTAGTTGAACTAATTAAGCCGGACATAATTGTTTATGGATACGATCAGCCTATTTTTATGAAGCCCGAAGGGGTAAAGATTGTAAAATTGGAAAAGGCATTGAACGAAAATGATATGAAAACCACGAAGATTTTGGAGAAATTCGGATTCTAATCAAATATTCGTATTAGAATTTTAAAATAGCTTTTTATTCCTTTCTTATAATATATCCTGCCTATGAAAAAAGATTGGCGAGAGAAAGTTAAGCTTAGTGTAACTGGCAGGTGTGATGCAACATGCAGATTTTGTGCATTAAAAAATACCAGAACTAAGGAAGATTTGCCAATTGGATTGCTAAGGCGTAATATCTTTCCTTATATTGATCCTTTTTGTGAAGTTACTTTATGCGGAGGAGAGCCAACCCTTCATCCTCATTTATTAGATATAGTGCGTGAAGTTTCTCCAAGAGCCAGATCGCTGCAGATTGTTACAAATGGCGCGTGTGTTCGCAGTGAGGAACAAGTACAACAGTTAGCTGAACTTCTAAGAGAGTTTAGGAATTTAGAAATTGTTTTCTCAGCAGATACCCAGCATGAACGTGGCTTATTTGATTTCCATGCTCGTTTAGAACGTTTGCTTGGATTAGGAAACAATCCACAAGTTCAGTTCAAAGTAACAGAACCAGATAACGCAACTGCATTAGAAACAATGCATAGATTGCATCTGCCCAGTGATCGAACAAGAACAGCATATTTACACACTGATCTTACTTTTTCAAATGTTACTACTCAAAGTACTTTATTTGTTTGTGAGACTGGAGATGTTTTTGAACGTGAAACTGATCTTATACGTGGGCAACAACCTTTGGGTTCTGTATTTGAACGTTCTCTTAGAGATATTGTAGCAAGTACATATTAGTTATATTTATAATATTTTTGTGTGAGTATTATATCCAATGAATCGTTTAGTTTCAGCTACTCAGGATGCTAGAACTGCTACTGCAAGAAAGGTGCAGATGACCCGTGAAAGAATACTCAAAAGGGCAAAAATTTCTCCAGAAGAGCTTAGACATTCCAGACGGTTGTTTAGTTTATTCTTTGATTCTGATTCACCAAGATTTCCAGAGGTAATGCCAACTGAACTTAAAGACAGGTTAGAATCAAGCTGGCATTGGGATTCATATGCAACAGTACACCTATTGCCTTTCTTTAAAAGATACGCCCGTTTACTAGGAAAAACATTATTTGAGATTGCAGAACCAGAAGAGGAAACTAGTGATGTTAGGAATGATTTGAAAGGAAAGCTGGTTTGCAGTATGCATCTATCTTTTTCTTATCAGTCTGCAAGCGTTACTTCTTGGTTTTCCGGATATTCCACACAGTTTCCATATTTTTATGATTGGCTTCTGAGAAGAATAAAACAAAAATCAGAAGAAAAGAAACTACTAATTAGGGATTTTGGCTGTTCGAGCGGAGAGGAGACGTATCTAATTGCAATGCTAGTTCGTTCGGCATTGGAGACTATTGGGCGTTCATTAATAATTCAGGATTTAGGTGCTTGGGTTGCTTCTTGGGATATTAAAATAATCGGATATTCAATAAACCCGTACAATCTTGAGTGTGCTGAAGAGGGAAGATTTTTTTCTTCTGAACATTACCCTTTTGATATCTCAAATTATGGTGATCTTTCAGATCCACTTGTTCTCAGAAATAAATATATTTCATTTCAAAAACTGGGTTTGATACCCCGCTGCTTGCAGCGACCAGTTTTTGAAAGTCATGACCGAATGAGGTATACCGCGCAGCTTGCTGCGGGGTCTCTTCGGTCATGTTGATTAGATCCTCAAAGCCAGAGTCTAATTAGCGAAGAACTAATCAGCATGGTTTCTTTTGAATGGATAAATCTATTTGATCTTGAGGATCTGAGAATGCTCTTAGAAGAAAAAGCAGATGCAACAATATGCAGGAGAACCTTTTACTTCCATTCCATGGAATGTTCTCCAATTTGTCCTCAGTATGAACGTGCTAAAGCTGCCCTTCTTCAGATGTCTGCCGGAATTTCCCAAGGCGGTTTATTAATGATTGACCAAACATATCCTGGAAGGACAATTGAATCAATAGTGTGTACGGAATCTGGACTTGCAATTCCAAGAGAACTCACTGCTTCAAGTAGATTTTTAGGTATGAATTCCGGAGTCTATGAAAATTAGAATGTGCTTAAGATATTTTGATCATCTTCTGATTCAGAAATTTTTTTTCTTAATTCCTTTGCACCTTCAAATCCACTACCCATTGCAATTCCCATTGCTTTCAAATTCGTATCCTTTAGTTTATACCTTTTTCTCAACTTATAATATTCAAGAAATATTTTCCCAGCAAGTTCCTTGTTTCTCTTAATTGTTTTCTTTAATTCACATTCCTTGAATATAATTGGGCTTGCAATTGCTGCTCTTCCAATATAAACCCCATCACATCCAGTTTCTTCAAGCATTTTGTATGCATCTTCCCAGTGCTTAATGTCCCCATTTCCATAAACTGGAATTGAAACCTCTTCTTTTACTTTTTTAATCCAGTTCCAATCTGCATTTCCAGAATAGCCCTGCACTGCAGTTCTTGCATGGATAATTATAGAAGAAGCTCCAGCTCTTTCAATTACTTTTGAAATATTCATTATTGCATTTGGAGAGGAATAACCTAGTCTAGTCTTTACACTGATTGGTTTTTTCAAATTTGTAGAAAGCAATTCAATTATTTTCTCTAATTTTTTAAGATTTTTTAGAAGTGCAGCTCCAGCTCCTTTTTTTACGACCTTTGGAACTGAACATCCAGCATTCAAATTTATTTCTTTAAACTTACTTTTCTCAAATTTTTCTGCAGCCTCTAGAATAATCTTTGGATCAGAACCAAATAACTGGATTCCAGTTGGAGGGCTTCCTTTAGGTATTTTTGTAGTTTCGTCATCCCTTTCCCTAACTATTCTATCTACACTCACCATTTCAGTAATTGCAAACCGTGCTCCGTACTTTCCGCAAAGTAATCTAAATGCAGGATCAGTATACCCCTCCATAGGAGCAAGACAAAAAGTTCTTTTCATAGTTTCTCCTCGTACTCTGCCGTCGCGTTAGCGACCAAAGGCCGTCTTGAAGTAAAACAATAGACTAGGCCGGCTAAAGAGCCTAAGTTAATTTCTAATTCTCTTGGAGCAAGACAAAAAGTTCTTTTCATAGTATTTCCTTTAATAGTCTCTTCAGTACTCTTGTATCTATTCCTAAAATTACATCAAATCTTCCCCTAAATTTTTCAATTGGATTTTTTTTATCCTGTAGTGCATAAGCTCCAGCTCTTCTAAGAACCATTTTTTTCTTGCACTCTTTTCTAATTTCTTTCTCGCTCATTTTTCTTAATTTAACCTCAGAATAAGAGCAACCAACCTTTAGTTTTTTTCCATTGAATACTGCAATTCCACTGTAAACCTTATGCCATTTTCCTGAGAGCATCCTAAGTATTCTCTCAGCATCTTCTCTATCTCTAGGTTTTCCAATTAGTTCTCCTTTAAAAAATACAACTGTATCGCAAGCAACTATTGGCTCCTCAGCTTTTTCTTTTCCCGAGCAATAAGCAGAAATTGCTTTTTTTACTGAATTCCAAATTACAGTTTCTTTTGGATCAGAGAATGTTTCTTCCTTAGTAATAGTAACCATTGTTTTGAATTTGAATCCTTCTTTTCTTAGAAGAGTTCTTCTTCCTTTAGAGGCAGATGCAAGTATGAACATATTATTCTTCAATTATTCCTTCTTTAATCATTATAAACATTCTCGAATAAGTACTTTTGGTGTATACATGGTTGATTTGAAACTTGTTTCTATAGAAATTCCAGAAGAATGTAATGTAATCTTAGGTCAAACCCATTTCATAAAAACAGTAGAGGATATGTACGAGACATTAATTGAAAGTTGCCCTTCAATTAAATTTGGTCTTGCATTTTGTGAGGCCTCTGGAAAAAGATTAATTAGGAGTGAGGGAAATGATCAAAAATTAATTACGCATGCAGAAAAAGAGGCTAAGAAAATTGGAGCAGGGCATACATTCATTCTCTTCTTGAAAGATGCGTATCCAGTGAATGTTTTGAATAGAATAAAAAATCTAAGTGAAGTCTGTACAATCTATGCTGCAACAGCTAATCCATTACAGGTAATTCTTGCAGAAACTGAACAAGGAAGAGGAATTCTAGGGGTAATTGATGGAAATTCTCCTTTAGGAATTGAGGATTCTTCTGCAAAAAAAGAACGATCCGAGTTTCTAAGAAAGATCGGATACAA
>CAYYPF010000020.1:0-12357 GCA_964473475.1 Microcaldota archaeon
AGCGGAAAATTAGCTAGGGATAGGAAATTCCAAGCAATTCTTCCTCTAAAAGGAAAAATACTGAATGTAGAAAAAGCCCCAATCCATAAAGTTCTCACTAGTGAAGAGATAAAGGCAATAGTCCTTTCTTTAGGTTCTGGTTTTGGAGAAGATTTTGATTCAAAGAAACTAAGGTATCACAAGGTAATTATCGCAAGTGTTGATTATGATGACACTTCAGTTATAAAAGAACCTGATGGGACGATAAGACTTGTCAAAGTAGGTGCATTTATAGATGATAATTTTGATAATCCACGAATCTTCGATTATTCTGTTTTATGTTTTGATACGAAAACAAATAAAACAACATTTAAACCAATAAAAAAAGCAATACGACATAAAATATCAGAACCATTGTATGAAATTAAAACTGATTATGGAAGGGGCATTCGCGTCACAGCCTCCCATAGTTTATTCTCTTATAAAAATGGAAAAATACTCCTGAAGAAAACCGATGAACTAAATGAAGGAGACTATGTTGTTGCCCCCACAGCTATTCCTATCTATGGAACACAAAAAGAAGAGATCGACATTCTAGGTATTCTTCATTCTTTTAAGGATAAAACATTGGATGCAGAAATATTCATTCATCATCCTTCAGTTGTTGAGTTGTATAAACACAGGGTTTTAATGGAATACAAAGATAAACCAGAATTCACAGAGGAAAGAGTATCCATACCTTCTGATTTTGGTGAAGAACTCGCTCAAAGGCGATTGGAAAATGGACTTTCACAGAAAGAAGTATGCGCGTCGGTTGGCATTAAGCAACCAATAACCTTTTATGGGTGGGAAAAAGGAGTCTATAAACCAACAATTTCCAATTTTAGAAGATACTTAGGACTTCTGGGCATGGACATTCATGATGCAATGCGTAGTGTAAACTCAATGCCAAGTAAATTAGAACAGATATGGGAGACACAGTTCAGAAACAGTAAACGAAACAAGGTTAAGGATTATATTAGGATGCATGATCTTTCAGCTGATGAACTAAAACAACTACCTAGAGATATAAAACTTTCTCCTACACACTACGCCAATAAGGGAATCAACAGGTTTATGCCTGTAGATGCAGACTTGATGTTTGTTCTTGGTTTTTTCCTTGCTGAGGGTTCGTGCAGCCAGAGAAATGGCGTGAGATTTGCGATAGGGCCAAATGACTATACTTCTGCTGAAAGAGTGAAAAAATATTTGGAAAGGGCATTTGGTGTTGAAGTACATTTATACGAGATTAAAGAACGCATTGCAGAGTTGAGAATTCTCAATTCAACAGTATCATTACTCTTTAGGCATATATTTGGTTTTGAAAATGTAGATTCAACCACAAAAAGAATTCCGAACATAGTGTTTAATTCTTCTCATGAGCTTCAGTTAGAGTTTTTGAAAGGGTACCTGTTTGGTAATGGCACTGTAAGCAAATCGGGAATACATTTTTCAACAAGTTCAAAAGAACTGGCAAATGATTTATTATATCTGCTTCTTTCTCACGGAATTTTAGCGTCAATATCAAAAATAAAACCTAGCGGAAAAGTATCAGTACTTAAAAATGGAACTAAAATTGTTACGAAACATATTACTCATACAGTATCTGTCATTTCGAAAGATAATCTAAAAAAACTAGAGGTTATTTGGAAAGATCATTACCTTTCAAGCAAGCTTATAAAAAAGATGAAATCATCAAATCCTGGAAACTTTAATCGAAAATTTATAAGAATTGACGGCGACCTAATAGCTCTAAAAATAAAATCCAAAAATCTTATAGAACCAACTAAAAAATATGTTTATGATTTTTCTGTTGAAGAAGATGAAAACTTCATTGCTGGGTTTGGTGGGTTATGCGCTCACAATACAGATGCAGATGTCGATGGAAGCCATATCCGAACCTTGATCCTTACGCTTTTCTATAGGCATTTCAAACAATTAATCGAACTTGGGCATATTTATGTTGCTCAGCCTCCTTTGTATAAAATTTGGAAAGGGAAACAAGTTAAGTACGCGTATACGGATGCAGAGAAAGAAGGAATTCTTATGGAAATGGGAGAGAGCGGAGTAACTATCCAAAGATACAAAGGTCTTGGAGAAATGAACCCAGACCAGCTCTGGGAAACAACAATGGATCCAGAGAGAAGAACGCTCAAAAGAGTAACAATCGAAGATTCAATGAAAGCTGATGAATTATTCACTATTTTAATGGGCGAGGAAGTTGAACCAAGAAGGAAATTTATAGAAACATACGCAGCTCAAGTGAAGAATTTAGATATTTAGTTGGTGAACTCATGGTCGAAAAAATCATTGATCAAACTATTGAATCTGATATGAAGCAGAGCTACCTAGATTATGCAATGAGTGTAATAGTTGGAAGGGCAATTCCAGATATTAGGGATGGTCTGAAACCTGTTCATAGAAGAATTCTTTTTGGAATGCATGAACTATCAAATACTCATGATAAGCCATACAATAAAAGTGCAAGAATAGTTGGGGAAATCTTAGGTAAGTTTCATCCTCACGGAGATATGGCTGTTTACGATTCACTAATAAGAATGGCTCAAGATTTTAGCCTTAGATATCCTTTAGTTGAAGGTCAAGGAAATGTAGGTAACATTGATGGAGACAGTGCTGCTGCAATGCGTTATACTGAGGTAAGAATGAATCCTCTTGCTAAAGAAATGCTTGTAGATATAGATAATGAAACTGTTGATTTTATTCCAAATTTCGATGGAACATTGAAAGAACCAACAGTACTTCCATCAAAGATCCCAAATCTTCTAATTAATGGTTCCTCAGGAATCGCAGTTGGAATGGCTACATGCATTCCTCCGCATAATTTGAATGAAATCATAGATGCATTAATCTCCTTGATTGATGGGGAAGATAAGCTTACAGTTCTCTCTAAGGTTCAAGGTCCAGATTTTCCAACTAATGGAATAATTGTAGGAAAAGCAGGAATCCAACAATATTTTGCAACAGGAAAAGGAAGACTCAGAGTAAGAGCAAAATGTGATATTGATCACAAAAAGAACCATATAATTATTACAGAGATTCCTTATCAGGTCCCAAAAACAGGTATAATCGAAAAAATTGCAGATGCAGTAAAAGAAGGACGAATTGAAGGAATTAGAGGAATACATGATTATTCAAATCGGGATGGAATAAATGTAGTGATTGAATTAAAGAGAGGCGAGGACCCAGAGATCGTTCTAAATCAATTATATAAACACAGTCCACTAGAATCAACCTTCAGTGTAAGTAATTTAGTTCTTGTAAAGAATGAGCCAAAAACACTTGATCTTTATTCAATGCTAACTAACTTTTTAGAATTTAGAAAGGAAATCGTAACCAAGAGATGTATATTTGAGTTGAAGCAGGCAGAGGCTAGGGCGCATATTCTTGAAGGACTGAAAAAAGCTCTAGAGAATATAGATGCAGTAGTTGATCTTCTTAGGAAAGCAAAAGATACCTCAGAAGCACAATCCTCTTTGATGAATTTATACGCGCTTTCTGAACTTCAAGCAAAGGCAATTTTAGATATGAAACTTTCAAGATTAATTTCTCTTGAGCAAAAAAAACTAGTTGAGGAGTATACGGCTCTTCTAAATACAATTGCAGGATTAAAATCCATTCTTGCAGACATTAAAAAGATTCTTGAAATTATAAAAAATGAGCTCCTCGAGATTAAGAGAAAATACGGAGATGAAAGAAGAACAGAAATTATAGAAGGAGGAGAGGAAGATATTGCAATAGAAGAACTTATCGCAGATGAAGATGTAATTCTTATGATTACAAATAGAGGATACATTAAACGGGTAGACCTTGGAGAATATAGAACACAAGGAAGAGGAGGAAAAGGGGTTATAGGCATTGAAACTAAGGAAGAAGATGCAATAAATGATATCGCGATTGTAAAAACCAAAGATACAATTTTATTCTTCACAAATACTGGCCAGGTTCACTGGCTTAAAGCGTATATGATTCCAGAAGGGGGAAGGTATTCAGGTGGAAGGGCAATTGTGAACCTGCTTGAACTGGAGAACGAGAAGGTAACCTCCTGGATTGCTGTACGCGAGTTCAAAGAGAATGAATTCCTTTCCATGGTCACTAAGAATGGAATTATAAAAAGAACTTCAATTGCAAATTTCAGCAGACCAAGAAAAGGAGGAATAATTGCAATTAATTTAAGAGAAGGGGATGAGCTTAAGAGTGTTCTAAAAACAGATGGAAAACAAACCTTGCTCATTGCAACTAAGAATGGTTCTGCAATTAGATTCAATGAAGAGGATGCAAGGGAAATTGGAAGAACAGGAATGGGCGTAATTGGAATAAGGATGGATCAAAAAGATGAGGTTGTTGGGGCAACTGTTTGTGATAAGGTTACTGCACTTACAATTACTGAGAATGGTTATGGAAAGAGAACTCTTTTTGATGAGTATAGGATTCAGGGAAGAGGAGGCTCAGGAGTAATTAACATTAAAACTGAAGGAAGAAATGGAAATGTAGTTGATACTAAATCAGTTGAGGATGGGGACGAAATAATGGTTGTAAGTTCCAAAGGACAAACAATCCGTGTTCCTGTTTCAGCTATTTCTACTGTTGGAAGAAATACAATGGGAGTAAGAATAATAAAATTAAAAGAAAATGAGAAGGTTGCAAGTATTGCAGTAATTAAATCAGAATTCTTGGATATTCAGAACCAAACAAAGAATGGCAATTGAGGTTTTCAATTTTTATCTTATGGTTATGAATAGATGGAGACAGAAATGTTTTTCTGTCTCTGGAAATGGAATTCAAACTCCATAGTCTCTTGGATCGTATACTGATTCGCGTACTGATTCTCTTTTTGGTTCAGAAATTCTTACAAATGTAATTCCTGCCTGAAAAGGATCCCGGACTACTGTTTCTCCAAATGAAGCTCTTGCTGCTTGATCTAATGCACCTAAGCCTTCTTCGTCAAAAATTCCAAGTACTGTTCTACCAGAAACCAAGTTTGGCACAGAATTACCCCTCCCTTTTATTAAAAGTCCGTTTTCTAGTAATTCCATCATGCTTCCTAAGTTTCCTCCTCCGAATTTTTGCAATTGTCTTCCTCCACCTGCTTTTATTACATCAACAGCAACTCTCTCCGGAGATCTTTTTTCTTTTATTTGCATATTTCATTCACCTGTATTTAATAAAATCCTAACCATGTGCTCTTATTCACTGAAGTATCCATTCCTTTTGGAGCAGACACTACATTTTCTCCAGTTTTATTGTCCTCTGGTTTTTCTTTAGTTCCGCCAAAGTTTTGAGAAACCATAGGCATTAATTCTCCCCAAGCTCCTTTTTTCCTTGGCAATGAAACTACTTTCCAAGGAACCCTCGGTTTCTCTTGAGCTTTTCTTGATCTACCTGCTTGTGGAGCATCTTTTAAGGCTAATGCAGCTGTTCTTGGAGTCATGCTACCACTTTTGGGTTTAGTGCCCTCCAAACAGTCATTCTTGAGACTCTGAACATTCTTGCAAGTTCCCTAAATGAAACTGCTCTTGTATAAAATACATTGAACAATTCTTCAGTTTCTTCTTTGGACAAACTTTTCTTTCTTCCAAGTTTACAATTAAATTTAGACTTTTCCGTATTCCTAAAACTAGAGCAACCGACTACACCCTTTCTGGATTTCATAACACCCTTTATCCATTCTTTTCACCTCAAATACTTCAGCTAGTACACAGACTAGTTGAAACTAATTTACTATTAGAGAATAAGAATTTATAAACACATGTCACAAAATCCGCAAGGATTTTTGACAAAACAAAAAGATGCGTCCGCCGGGAAACTCGCTGTCTTGTGTCTCGTGTCCTGAGTCCTGCCATACAAGACGCAAGACCTCACGACCAAAACAGATTCGAACCCGGGTCATTGACTTGGAAGGCCAAGATCCGTACGGTCAATTATAGATCATATAATCAATTACCGCTAGACTACAGACGCAAACTTGTTTGCGTCGTCCTTTGAAATTTTTATTTCAAACAGACAGACGCGTTAATAGAAATTATCTTCAACGAATACTTTAAATCTTTTAGTATTGCTCAAACTAGACCCAAGACCACCACTATAACCCCAAAATATTTACGTCGTACAGAACAAGACCCCCAGTCGTTATTTCGACCCGGAACCCACCCCCCTGCTTTTGTTTATAAAGGTTGTTTCCGCATTTCTATTTGGCGACCAGAATGATCAAAAAAATAGTAGTTAAGAACCCAATCATAATCGCACCTTCCAGGTGTTAATGTGATAGAGGACGAGGTAATTCATTGGTGGAATAATGATAAAGGAGAGAAGCATAGGACGATCCTTAGAATAGAAAAGGAGGATGCTTCTGAGTACAATGGATTTCCACGGGATGGAGTAATTCTTGTGCGGGTAGCTAACTCTACTGGCCACGCAGCAATTAAATTAAGCCCTGATGAGGCGTTACGGGTGAGCACCCAATTGCTGGCAGTGGCTAAAGATCTTCTGAATCAAAAAAGAGAAATGTGGAATAAGAGAGACGGGGATTAGTAAGATTTATAAGATGTATCTTACCAATAAGATGTTGGTGAGAATAATGAGCGAGGTAGTTGAGATGGGTAAAGTAAGTTCAAGAGGTCAGATTGCAATTCCAGTACAAATTCGAAAAGAGATGGGTCTTGAAGAAGGGTCAAAGGTTATTTTCTTTTTAGAAGATGACACTTTACTTATAAAAAAAGTCAGCGAACAAACTTTGGAAGAAATAACCAAACCATTGAAGTTGGCAAAGAAGAAGATTTCTCAGGAGCAAGTAACTGATTTAATTCACAGGATGAGGTAATGTTACGAGTAACATTGGATACGAACGTTCTTATGTCAGGTATACTCTGGGATGGTGAAGCTAGTAAATTACTTCGATTGGTCGAAGAGAAGAAAATCCAATGTTTTGTTTCAATAGAAATATTAGCTGAATACGATAGAGTCATACGTAGTAGTGAAATAATGGATAAAGTATGTGATTATGATATCAGAATAAAATCTGCAGTAAATAAGATAATCGAAATTTGTTCTATTGTTGAACCTAAAACAAAAATTTTAGCAATTAAAGAAGATCCAGATGATGATAAAATTTTAGAATGTGCTATTGAAGCAAAAGTAGACTATATTATTACTTATGATCAACATATTCTTAAACTAAAAGAATTCAGTGGAATCAAAATCGTTTCTCCTTCAGAATTTCTCAGATTATCTCTCTAAAATACACTTGCTAATTCTCTCAAAAATTCCTTATGATCTTTTACCTTTACAAATGCAGATGCTAAAAGCACTCCATCTACTCCTAATTTTACTGCATCTTCAGTATCTTGCCTATTGCTTACCCCAGCTCCGCATAGAATAGGAATATCATTATGGATAGCCTTTACTGCATCTATGGATTTTTTTATTAGTTCTGGCTTTGCATTAGAAACAGAAATTCCAGTTCCAATTAATTCAGGAGGTTCAATTGCAATATAATTTGGCTTAAACTGAGCAATTTTTTTTATTTCCTCCTCATTCTCAGCACAAACTAATGCTTCTAAGGTATTTTGCTGTAATTTTTCAATTGTGGTTTTTATTTTCTCTAGAGGGATCCTGTGTTCCGAATGGTTAACTAAGCTTCCCTTTACCCCGTATTTATGTAATGCTGCTGCTGGAACTGTTCCAGTAAATGCCCCTTCCTCAACATCATCACAGTGCTGTGCAAACACATTAGAGTATCTTTCAGAGGATTCAGTAACTATTAGTTGTGGAGGACAGACAATTATTCTTACCCCGCTTTCCTCAACTACCTCTGTGGAAATATCGCAGAAATATAATGCCTTTTCAAAACTCGTCGGATAGGTTTTAAGATTCAAAACAATCATGATTACACCAAATTCTATTACAAACGAATATTTATTTAAAGAGTTCTCTGCTCTTCTTCATTTAATGCCAAGGTGTGATTGGCTGTTGCCAATACACCTTATCATATTCGTTCTGCTCATATGCCAAGGTGACGGAATCCGGTTATCGTGCTAGTCTCGAAAACTAGTCCCTTACGGGAGTGTAGGTTCTCAGAATAAGTTCTCGAGCTTATTTTGGCCTAAAAATCCTGCCCTTGGCGATTTTGTTTTTCACAAAATCGACAGATATGAAATCTCTTTTTTTGATTTCATACTGATGGCGTTTTCCTTTTTCAATATCTTTTTAAATACAGTTCTTCTAATACAATTTAAATCCGACCAAATGTAAATTTATTTGACCAGAGTTAGATTTATTCGATCAACGATAGGTTTAAATACAAATAGTGGTATAAAATATATGTACATGAAACAAACAAAAAGAAAAGAACTGCTAGTTCCGGCATTGCCAGGGGGGTTCAGGAATAATAGGAAACCACCAGGTATATTCAAAAGACTTTTTGAAGACTCTTATCTCTCAGGTTCCCAATTATATAAATTAACTGAGCATATGAACTCAGAACATTCAAGGAACATACCTGGTTTTCTTTGGAATATCCTTTGCCAATTGAGGGCACCAGCTGAGATTTCACTTTTATTGACCTCTGCAGCCAGAAGGGATGTGTTGGAACATTTCGTTACTGTTGAAAGAAATAAAGATCAAGAGAGAAGTGCATTTTCAGCATCTTTTGAAAATTTTGATGTTCCGATAGATGGCGGAACTCTTGCACAGGCAATACGCACAAACCATGGGGGGCAGGGATTTTTTTTCGATTCCAAGAACCAAAAATTTAGGCATTTTTCCTTAAGGCCGCATGATTTCTCCATAGGAAAAGGAAGATTTATGAGTGAAAGTTCCTCAGAACCCAGGCAAACCGTGGTAATTCCTCTTCGCTCTTCAGATTCAGATCGAGTAATTGGATGTATTGTAATTAAAGGGGAAGATTTAAGATTAAAAACCAAAGCCTTTGTGATGAGTGCAATGACTTTCTTTGCAGGCGCATCCAGATTATTATACTCATTAGTTAATGGCCAATTAGATCCTCTAACTAAGCTCATGCGAAGAACAGCATTTGATTTCTCATTACTGCTTCACGCAGAAAGATTTTTGAGAAACCCGAATAATCAAAAAAATCATTTCTCAGTAGTAATGTCTGATATTGATCATTTCAAAGACTATAACGATACGTATGGACACCAGAAAGGAGATAAAGTACTTGTAGATGTTGCAGGAGTTACAAGAAGCACTACAAGATCCAGAGAAGGGGGACATGATCTGGTTGCAAGATTTGGGGGAGAAGAATTTGTTATTTTATATGATATAGATCTAGAAAAAGCACTAAGCGCAGCATCCAGGCTTAGAAGAAATGTGCATAACGAGACAGGAGTAACTTGCAGTTATGGTATTGCTGATGCAGAAACAACCAGGTATTTGCTATCACAAGGCATGGTTGATCTGGAGGACTTAGCTAGTAAATTCGATGGTTTTAAAGACATGCCAGAAGCACAGAGATTCTCACTTATAATGGTTTATCTTGCAGATAAGGCGTTATATCATGCAAAAGAAACAGGGCGTGATAGGGTAGCATATGCAAGGCAAGTAACACCTGAAGAAGAAGTATACGCAACTTACGAATCTAATCCTTTGGAGCCAACGCAGGAAACTCCTGGCGAATCAACTAAAGAGTAATTATTTATAATCTCTTTGTAGTTGTTTTTATTCAAGCCTCTGTAACTCACCGGTAGAGTGCCTGACTTATGTCTATAAGGGCAAATCTCGTAAACAGGAAGTTGTGAGTTCAATTCTCACCGGAGGCTATTACTTGTCCTGGGTCTTGATTAAAACTACTTAGTCAACAGGTAATACTAAGGTGGTTCTGGAGGTCTTGAAAAAATGATGCATTACTTCTCATCTATCCTTGTGGTATTGCTCTCTTCCTTCTCAAAAACAAATCCATTTAACTCGTGTTTATCTCCCATACGTACAACTTTTCTTTCTACTAATTGAAATCCTTTGAAACGGAATATTCCTTCAATTCTTTTTGGGGAAACAGGTCTAACTATTCTTCCCAAATATTTTCTGAATTTTATTCCATCCTCTCTACGTGGAGGGTAGACAAATGGCCATTCTTCCATTACTATTATTCTTCCTCCTTTAGCAAGTAATTCCTTCCACCTGTCTAATGCTTTTGGATCTCGTAAATAATAAATTAAATTACAGCAAATTATTGTTCCAATCCCCTGAGTGTATGATCCTAAAACTTGTGCATCTTCTTGGGTTAATTTAACATCTTTAATTCTTTTTCTAGCAAGCCCAAGCATTGTTTCTGAGAGATCATTTCCTCTCAATTCAAAAAGACCAAAAAAACCTGAGTTAATTAGTTGTTCCAGCATACTTCCAGAGTTAAGAGCTGCGTTCAGGAGTGGCTCTTTCAATTTATTTAGCTCCTCCAGTATAACTCCTGAGCCACAGGCAACGTCTAAAGTTGGTCCTTTTATATGCTCAGCAAGAAGTCCAATTAGTTTTCTTTGTGTCTCGTAATGCCCGTTTCTTTCCATGTATTCATCGTACTCTACCCCATATCTGTCATATAATTCTATTGCATCACGTGGTTTTTGAGGCTTAAACTCCATGTAGCAAATTGGGTCTCCGCAATCAACAGAAATATCAAGGCTCTTATCAATTCCAAAAACATCTAGTTGTACAGGAACCCTTTGGGATAATACGAGATCCCTCAATTGCTCAAGTGTTTCCTTTGCTTCTTTTCCCGTAGCCAGGGAATTAGAGAGGTGTGCAAATGGAACAAGCACAATATTATCTGTTCCTATTCTTGCGTATTTTTTCATAATTGCCTCCAACACTCTTCTTAAATTCAAACTCCTATCTCCTTTCTCTACATTTATGAACGCTGCCAAAGAATTTCTTCCTTCAACTAATGGTTCCTTTCTTGAGGCAGTCCGTATTTCCTTAACTTTCATTAGTTGGAGCCTCATTTTCATCATCTGTGTTTATTTGTAATAGAATATGAATTATTTAGATATTAATAACTAATTATAAATAATTCGCTAAAAAAAGTATTTTTATAAATCTTTTTATACTAAAGTACAATATTATGGATAAATTTGATCTTTTGGATAGAAAAATACTCTATGAACTAGACTGCAATGGAAGAGCAACATATTCACAGGTCGCAAAGGCAACAAGATCCTCAAAAACAACTGTAAAATATAGGGTTGAACGATTGATCAAAGAGAATGTAATTTCTGGGTTTCACACAGTGATTGATTTTTCTCCTATTGGATATATGATATATCGGTTTTGCATCCGCCTTAGAAAATGCCCCCAAACTATAGAAAATGAGATTATAAAATATTTACTAAATGATGAGCAGATTTATGTTGTATTTAAGGTAGATGGACCGTATCATTTAGTTTTTGCAGTTAAATCAAAAAATGCATGGGAATTGAAAAAATTCTGGGAAGAATTCAATGAAAAATTCTTTGAATACATCCAGTCAAACCACATGAGTATTATTCTTGATTATTGGGAGTTTACAAGAACTTACTTGCTTCCTACTCCCCGGGAAAAGAAGCAATTCATTACACTAAAAAAACCAGATGCCCTATTGATAGATGATACGGACAAGCAGATTTTGGATTATATTTCATATAATGCAAGGGCAAGTTTAATCGAGATTGCTGACAAAATCGGAAAAAGCACAATGGTTGTGAGGCATCGTATAAAAAATTTGGAGAAGAAAAAAATAATTCTAGGGTATAGAGCAGTATTAAATTACGAGAAAATAGGGTATTATTACTATAAGGTTGACCTTAGTTTAGCAACTATTAGGAACTTACCTAAGATCAGACAGCATATCCTGAGCCATCCAAATGTAGTGTATATTGAAAAATCCCTTACAACTGCTGATTTTGAATTTGATCTGGAAGTAAGGAATTTTATAGAATTTACCAGCATCATGGATTCATTCAAATCAAAGTTTCCAGAAGATATTTTAGACTATAATTATTATTCACTAGTAAAAGGATACAAAATATTCTAGAAATTGTTTCAAAATTTCACGTTTACAAATAACTTTTCTTTTAAAAGATGCGCATTGATTTAAAATACTTACTTAACTCAATTATCTTTTATCTCTATTACTCCCTGGGGTCGTAGGTTAACCTGGTAACACTGTTTGTGCTTGCACAAACTTGGCCAGAAGACTGTCGGCTTTGGGAGCCGATGATTTGTGTTCAAATCACAGCGACCCCAATTTTTCTTATTCTAACTAATATTTAAAAATTCAAAAGTATTGTCCCACTAAAAATTGGGGAATTTTGAAACTTTTTCTAGTTTCAAATC
>CAYYPF010000021.1:0-11960 GCA_964473475.1 Microcaldota archaeon
AAAGAACAAAAAGCTGCACCAGCAAAGAAAATGGAAAAGAAAATCCGCAAATATGTTGCAGGAAAGAACTGCCCAAAATGCGGCCCAGGACATAGGCTTGCAGATCATAAGAACAGAAGTTCCTGTGGAAAATGCGGCTACTATGAAAAGAAATAATTTTTTTCTAATTTTTTCTGTTTTTTGTTTTTCAATGATTGCAATTGAAAGAATTATTGGATCTTATTTAGTAAATTACTCTCTAAGTACACTATTTGCTCAATTAGGAATTCTATTCTTAGGGCTATTTTTTGTATATAGAAAAGATTTGAGGACTACTCTTAGAGAACTGAATATTCCTGGGAATTTGAAAACTGCAATCTCCTGGACTGCAATTGGATTAGTTGTAATATTTGTTGGGGGGATAATAATTGGTTTGATTGCAACTGAAGCAAAAATAAATGATCAATCAAAAGTAGTGGAAAAAGTAAATGAATTCTCTTATGAAATAATATTAATGGCTATAATTTTAGCACCAATTGGAGAGGAATTATTATTTAGAGGATTTTTAACTAAACGATTTGGAGTAATTATTTCAGCTTTAATTTTTGGAGCAGTTCATCTTGCTTATGGGTCTTATTTTGAGATAATCGGGGCTGTGTATATCGGATTAGTGCTTGCATATGTATTTCAAAAAACAAAATCCTTAACCCCGTGTATTTTAATCCATTTTCTCCATAATTTATTTAATTTATTGGCAATGATAATTCTTAGGGGAGCATCATGATTACACTTGGAATAGAATCAACTGCACATACATTGGGTATTGGCATCACTCACGGAGACAAGGTTCTCTCCAATGAAATGGATACTTATAAGCCTGAGAATGAAGGAATAATCCCAAGGAAAGCAGCAGACCACCATGAAGAATGTTTTACAAGAGTTTTGAACGCTTCTTTGGAGAAAGCCAAAGTGAGTATAAAGAATATAGATCTAATTGCATTTGCCCAGGGTCCGGGAATTGGAGCACCTCTTAGGGTTGGAGTAGTTGCTGCAAAATATATTGCACTTAAATATAAGAAAAAAATAATTGGAGTAAATCATCCTTATGCCCACATAAAAATAAGTGAACTTTTTGGGGGAATTCCAAATCCACTTGTATTGTATGTAAGCGGAGGGAATACTCAAATTCTTCTAGAAAAAGAACCTTTTGAATTTCAGATTCTTGGGGAAACTCTAGATATTGGAGTTGGAAATTTATTTGATAATTTTGCAAGGAAAATTGGAATTAAGCATGCTTCTGGCGCAGAATTAGCTAAACTTGCTTCAAAAGGAAAATACATTGAACTCCCATATACAGTTAAAGGAATGAATCTTACATTTTCTGGATTGCTTACAAACTGTGAAAGTTGGATTGAAAAATATTCTAATGAAGATCTTGCATATTCCATGATGGAAACTGCATTTGCTGAGCTTTGTGAGGCAATAGAAAGAGCACTCTTCCTTACTAAGAAAAAGGGATTAATTGTTTGTGGAGGAGTTGCACAGAATCAAAGATTGCAGGAAATGCTTAGAAAAATGTGTGAAGAGGATGAAATAAAATTCGGGGTTGCTCCTAATGAGTTCAATAGGGATAATGGAGCAATGATTGCTTATGCTGGAGGTCTTTTATTCAATAAGTTTGGGGATAAGCCTGCTGAATACTGGGATGCTGATCAGAATTATAGGGTTACACAATTAAAAGAAAAATTTTAGATTACACTAATTCCTCCAACTTTCTTCCAACCATTAAGGTTTGTTTCCAGGAAATTGCAAACGAATGGGCATTTTCCTCAAAAAGTGAAAGTGGAAGGAAATACCAGGGTTCCCTATTCCTTCTCCAAGCTACATAAGCAGTAATTCCTGTATTTTCTTCCCATTTCTTTAATCCGAGAAATTGATCCCTATCTATATTTAGGTTCTCTTTCTCCCAGGCTTTGGATTCAATTGCATACTGTTTTCCTCTTTTGAATAAGAGTAAATCTGGAGAAAGAGAGGAAACTCCGCTTCCGGCAGCTCGAATTACTGAGAATCCTTTTTCTGAGAAGAAGTTTATTAGTTCTCTTTCTGCCCTTGAACCTTTTCCGTAATTCCAGCCCATGGGTAGAGATAGCAGAGAAAGTTTAAAAACAAAAGGATTTTAAAATGTCCTAGTAAGTATATTATTATGAAATTGATTCATTTACGCGTAGTTGATAGAATCCGAAATAAACTTCAACTAGCGCGTACTGAAAGAGATAGAAAAAAAGCACTAATAGATCGCCTGAGGAGTATGGGATTTGCAGAAGTAACTGTAGATAAACTCTCTAGTTGTCTGGTTATGAATACTTTTGAAAAAAGAGAAGAATTAACTCGTTTAGCGATACTATTGATTAGTCAACAGTCAGCATGTGCAATACAAACGCAATTGTTGCAATATAATCCATTGAAAACATTAGCAAAGAAAATGAGTGTTGAAAACTTAGAAGCACTACTTAAATTCCTTGAAACAAATATAAATGTAGAATCTACTGAAGAACCAATTGAGAAAAGAGTGAGAGATTATTACTCCACTGAAATAACGAAAGGAGCTGTAATAGTTGCAATAGGAGTAACTGGAATAGTTGGAACTATCGTTTATTCGAGTATTATACTTGGTGTAATTGGAGTTCCACTTGCAGTATTTGGAACAATTTATACAAGAAATAAAATAATTGAAGGAGACATAAGTGAAGAATTAGCAGAAGAAAGACAAAAAACTGGGAATTAAGTATGAGAGTATTCCATGGAAATACAGCAAATAAAGTACGTACAACAATAGCTCAAATAAAAGAAAGAAGGGCACTTGGAAAAAGACTGCAAAGACTTTGCTTAGAAGAAGATACTCTTGGTGATATTACTCGTCCAATGGATATTATTGATAAATCTGCAGTATATAACATGACAATTAGACGCATATCTGAAGATTCCAGACAAGTTAGTGCTATTCGCGAAAAAATATATGATGGTTCTTTAGATGAATTAGTTGGGATACTTGATTTAGGGTCACTAAAAGGATTAGTTGAATTTTTAGAAGAGAAATTTTTAGGATCAGCTGAGGAGAGAAATAGAAGAGAAACATGTGAAAAAGATAAAGATATTGCAAATATAGCTGGTACTATTGGATTTATAGTTTTTCTTTCAAGTTTTTGTATTGCTATTGGCAAACTTTATTCTGGAGATTTAGTAATTGGGGGTATATCCTTAGGAATTGCAAATATTGCTATTGGAGCTATGTTTTATGCACTTAGAAAAATGATGAAAGCTGAGAATGAAGAGGAAGAACCTAAAGAATAAATCCCTTATCCGCGTTTAGTTCTATTTCCTGCCCATCTTTCAATACTTCAAATGGATTCTTTTCCAATCTATCCAGCATTGGAATTTTAGAAATAATTGCTCCAACTGCAATTATTGGTTCAGCTTCTAAATTAATTATTCCAGCTGGAGCAGTATTGTTCTTTTTCAGTTGCAATAGTATATACGAACCAACTGTTGAACCTTTTCCCCTAGGAAATACCAGGATTTTTCCAACTATGGATTTTCCCTCCAAAGAATGGCCTTTTTCAATTACAATTCCAGTTTTTGGATCAACTCCTCCTAAGAATGAAAGTGGATCTTTTGAAAGTAGAACTGAACCTTTTGCAGTTCCTTTGGAAATTATACGGCCTTTGATTTGCATAGTATTATACAGAAGACAAGATTTTAATTTCCAACAGGCGATACTAATATATGGGTCTGTCTTCTCTAGAAGAACGACGTTTCGTTCTTATCTCCCCATATCTCCAGGAGGTGTACTCATGAAAAATATACTAATAGAAAGTCTATATGGAGATCTAGAAGAATTAACAAATGCACTCTCAGCTGAGGATTTTTCCCCATATAAACTCAAGGCAGAAAAAATCAGCAAGAAAAATTTTTCAGACAAGGTACATTTTAGAGGAATCATTGAATTTTCTAACTTATGTGAAAAAGATTGTTACTACTGTGGATTAAGAAAGAGCAATGAGCAAAAACGGTACTGCATGTCTGGTGAAGAAATAGTAGAAACTGCCATTAGTGCATACAAACAAGGTTTTGGATCAGTTGTTCTACAATCTGGAGAAAATAGGAATAAATTATTCCTAGATTTTGTAATAAAAACAATATCTAAAATAAAAAAAGAAACAAAAAAACTAGATAAAGGAAACAAAGGATTAGGAATTACACTTTCAATTGGAGAACTAAGCAAAAAAGAGTATGAAGAATTATTTCAAGCAGGGGCGCATCGGTATCTACTGAGAATAGAAACGTCAAACAAAAGATTATACGGAAAACTACATCCAGATGATGGTGACCATAAATTTGAGAATCGCCTAAAATGTTTAAAAACATTGAAAGAAATTGGCTACCAGGTAGGCACAGGGATTATGATTGGCTTACCTGAACAAACAGCTAAAGACTTAGGAAATGATCTTTTATTCTTCAAAGAAAGAGAGGTGGATATGGTTGGAATGGGTCCGTATATAATTCATTCCAGTACTCCTTTAGCAAAGAAATTCAGTAAATGGTGGGATGAAAACAAAAAAATCATATTTGAGAAATCACTAAGAATGATTTCTTTACTTAGAATAGTAATGCCAGACATAAATATCGCATCAACAACTGCATTACAAGCAATGAATCCATTTGGTAGGGAGTTAGGCTTAACATACGGGGCAAATATTGCAATGCCGAATATAACCCCTAAAAAATATAGGCCACTCTATAAGCTTTATGAAAACAAACCATGTATTGATGAAGACTCTGAAAAATGCTTCAATTGTATGGTTGCACGGATAAAAAGTGTTGGAAAAAATCCTGTGTTATATGAATGGGGAGATTCGAGGCATTTCTTTAGAAGAAAAGGTGCAACTAAATGATCATTGTAGATAGAACAAACATTGGAATTTTAGGAAAGGTAAACGCAGGAAAAAGCACAATAATGAACCTGCTTACAATGCAAGAAACAAGTATTGTAGACCCAACTCCAGGAACTACTGCAGATGTAAAATCAACTGTATTGGAAATACATGATTTTGGCCCTGTAAAATTATTTGATACTGCAGGGTTAAATGAATTAACAAAACTTGGAGAGAAAAAACGCTTAAAGGCAGTACAAACTTTAAAAGAATGCGATATTATCTTACTGGTTGTGGATCCGATTTATTCATTGAAGAGTAATGATTTTACTACAGAAAATCAGATTATCTCACTTGGAAGGCAGTATGGAAAACAAATACTTCTAATCTATAATATTTTTACAAATAAACTAAAGGAAAAGAAGAAAATCGAGGAATTTATCGTGAGTTGTAAGGAAAAAATTTACCTATCAAATTCCCTCAAAACACTAGTATTGGATGCCCAGGATAGAAACGCAAGCGCATTGTTAATCGCATTCATTGAGCAAAATGCAATAAAAAATACAAATAAAGTAGAGTTATTTCCATTTTTGAAGGAAAAGGGATTTGTTGCAATGAATATTCCTGTTGATGAAGAAACTCCAGAAGGTAGGTTGCTCAGGCCACAAAACGTAGTATTGGATTACTTGCTTAGGAGATTTATTCCATTTGCAGGATTTAGGATGGATCTTACAAAAGCAAGAAGCAGTATTAAGGAAATTGCTGAGGAAGAAAAACAAAAATATCTAGATTTTATAGATCAATTAATGGAAAAAAATAATCTACAGCTTATAATTACTGATTCCCAGGCAATAGATATCGTTGATGAGTGGACAACCAAGGAAATTCCAATAACCACCTTTTCAATTACAATGATTAATTTCCAGAGCAAAGGAAACATGAAAAGATTCGTGGATGGATTGAAAGTAGTAGACTCAATAAAAGAAGTGGATAGAATATTAATTGCAGAGGCATGCAATCATGATAGGAAATGCAATGATATCGGAACTGTGCAAATACCAGATAGATTGGAAAAATACCTGGGATTCAGACCAAAAATAGAATTTAACTTTGGAAGAGAATTTCCATCTAACAAAGAATTGAATAAGTACAAACTATTAGTTCATTGCGGAGGATGTATGATTGATTCTCAAAAAATAAATGCCAGGATGTCTGATCTGGAAAAAGTGAATATACCTATAACAAATTATGGTATTTTACTTTCCTATTTACATAGTAAACAGGCTCTAAAAAGAGTTCTCGCGCCATGGGGAATTATCATAGAAGAGGAATAAGATGTATTTTATAAACGAGGCTAAGATATCTGAATTAACCAAAGAAGAACAATGCAATGAAGAAGAACTAAATGAAATTATAAACAAAGCTTTGGAATTAAAGGGACTTGGTAGTGAAGATGCTGCGAAGTTATTGGCAGTGGATGCTAGAAATGAGGAATCAATACAAAAACTATTTACTGCTGCCAGAACAGTTAAGAAAAATATTTATGGAAATAGGCTTGTTTTATTTGCTCCATTATACTTGAGTAACTATTGTGTAAATAATTGTCTTTACTGCGCATTTAGAAGAGATAATACGGAACTTGAGAGAAAAGTATTGAGCCTTAATGAGATAAAGGAAGAAACTAGTGAATTAATAACACAAGGACAGAAGCGGCTGTTAGTTGTTGCTGGGGAGCATCCTAAATTCTGTAATGTAGAATATTTGGAAAATGCAATTAGAACAGTATACGAGACAAAACTAGAAAAAAATGGGAAAATAATTGGAGAGATTAGAAGAGTGAATATAAACGCAGCTCCAATGTCCCTAGAAGAGTTTAGACGCTTGAAGGAGTGTGGAATTGGAACCTATCAGCTATTCCAGGAAACATACCATTATGAGACTTATAAAAAAGTTCATCCTGAGGGAACAGAAAAATCAGATTATAGAAAAAGATTATACGCAATGGATGTTGCACAACAGGCAGGAATAGATGATAATGGAATTGGTGCATTATTTGGATTATATGATTACAAATTTGAGGTACTTGCACTTTTACAACACGCAGAGCATTTAGAAAAAGAATTTGGAGTTGGACCACATACAATCTCTGTTCCAAGAATAGAAGCTGCATTGAATGCACCACTTGCAAATAATCCATTAAGTCCAGTATCTGATGAGGACTTCAAAAAAATTGTAGCAGTATTGCGTTTAGCAGTACCATATACTGGAATTATCTTGAGCACAAGAGAAAATACAGAATTTAGAAATGAGGTATTTTCTCTGGGAATTTCACAAATAAGCGCAGCATCCAGAACAACCCCTGGAGGGTATGGAAGAAAAAAACAAAACAAGGAAACTGCACAACAATTTACATTACATGATCCAAGAAACTTAAAAGAAGTAGTAATTGACTGTTGCAAATTAGGGCATCTTCCAAGTTTTTGTACTGCTTGTTATCGTTCTGGAAGAACTGGAAAGGACTTTATGGAACTTGCAAAGCCAGGTAAAATCCAGGAGTGTTGCTTGCCGAATGCGATATTAACGTTTAAGGAATACTTGCTGGATTTCTGCGATGAAAAAACTAAAGAGATGGGAGAAAGGATTATTCAGAGAGAAATAGAAACGATTACAAATATTGAACTTAGAGAAAAAACAAAAAATAAGATTAAGAGAATAGAGAACGGAGAGAGAGATTTATACTTTTAATTTTAATTAGAACACGATTTCAAAATATCTTCAAGATTTCCAAATACAACCTTTTGTTTATTAAAACTGGGTAAATATTTTGCTGCTTTTCCAGAATTAACTCCTGTAACTTTATATCCAATTTCCTCAATTGGACAAACAACCATGCAGGTATCAGCAACTACAATTCCTCCAGCATCTTCAATTATTCTTGTATAACCTTCTTTAGTTGCTTTTTCTTTTATGAATTTGGAAGTACAGACCCATAAATCACAGGAAAGTTTCTTTCCTTTTACTAGAGTAGCTACTGTTTTGATTTCTTCTAATGATGCATGTGGGCAGCCAATTGCAATTAATTCTGGTTTTTGGTCTTTTGATTCTGAATTAATCTTTTCCTTAATCTCTTTCAAATCTTTTTCTTCAAATGTAATTTTCTCGTATGCATCGCTTAATACAAACTCTGGAGTTATATTCTCTACATAAAATAGTGCAGCTGAACCAGTAGCTGCCATTGAAGCTCCTAAAGCTTTAAGCATATCTTCAAATTTGTGAGAATTTGAAGAAATGTGAACAGATTGCCGTTCACTCTGATTTTCACTTGCTGAACTAATTCCTTTGAATGCTGGAATCTTTTCTTTAATTTTAGAACCTAGGAAATAACCCATTGCTCCAAAATCACTAGAATCTTTTAGTTTAGCTTCAACAATTACTTCAATACTTGCAATTCTATTTTCTTCTAAATGTAATCCATAGTAGGGTGTAACTCCGCAAATTGCAGAAGCAAGTGCAGAAGGACCACCTTCCCTATTAGTTCTTGCACCTAGAACTGAATTTGCAAAACAAACTGCAGAACTTTCACTCCAGGCAATATGTTCCTTTACTCTTGGTCTAACTCCAATAAAATAAGGAGTACAAGTACAGGTTGGGTTTATTCCCATACTCTTGTATACTTCTAGGATTTGGAGCTGTTTTTCTGCAAAATCCTTAGGAATTTTCATTTTCTTCCAATTCTCCAAATCCATTCCAGCTGGATTCAAAAAGGAAGGAACTCTTACTCGTGCTCCTTTCTTAACCATCCCCTCCAGATATTCTATAGTTGCATCTCCAATGGTTTTATAAGAAACTCCGGAAATTTGGGCAGAGGAAACTGGAATCATTTTTTCTGCATTGTATATTTTTCCCATTGCAAGAAGAATTTCCATGGATTCTCTGGTTGCTTCTCCAAATTCTCCATTGAACATTTTTTCTTCTTCTTTTGAAAGAAATACCATAGATGAGTTAAAAGAGAAAAGAAATAAAAGGAGTGCGCAGCTCTAGACTCCTAGAAAATAAGATTCATATAAGTCGAAAGAATTCGTAGGTCTGCCAATTATATCTATTCTCTTGCCTATATTTAATTCCTGAGCTAGTTCATAAATTAGTTTATATGTAACCAGATCTTCCATTGCAAACCCAGTTGAATCAAATACTGTTATTTCCTGAACATTTGAACGACCTTTCTTGGATCCAGAAATTATTTCACCTAAATGCCCATATGTTTCTTCTTTTTTTAGCTGTTGGGACTCCCCTTCAACTAAGGCCTGGTCATAAAAATCAACAACTACTTTTGAACGAAGAAGCAGGGATTTTTCAAGCTCAAATTTTCCAGGAGAATCCCCTCCAACTGCATTTATGTGCATTCCCTCCTTAATCCAAGAATTGAAAACAATTGGAATTCCATCTCTTTTCTTACAAGTAACAGTTGTAATCAAATCTGCTTTCTTGCAAAGAGATTCTGCATTTTCTGCAATGTTTGCATCTAACCCAAGTTTGCTTGCAGTTTTTACAAATTGCTCAGAGGCTTTTGGATTTAGGTCATAGACTAGTACTCTAGAAAATCTAAAAACTAAAGAGAGTGCGTGTGTTTGAGGAATTGCTTGCACTCCTGCACCGATTATCCCGAATATTTCTGCCTTATTTGCAAGATATTTTGCAGCAACTGCTGAAGCTGCAGCAGTCCTGAGTGCGGTTAGGAGAGTGGATTCCAATAAAAGAACTGGATAACCATTCTTTCCATCTATTAATGCACCGCAACCAATTATTGTTGGTAAGAAATACTTGTAGGAATTTTCAGGATGTGTATTGATAAGTTTAACTGCAAAGAATTCCTCATCTGCACAAGGCATGGATTCAATTGTTCCTTTCTCAAAGAAGAACTCATGCCTAGCTGGAACTTTTATTTTTCCAGAAGCAAAATCAGAAAATCCTTTTTCCAACCTATTTATCAATTCCTTCAAAAACAGCTCTAAACCGATTGCATTCACTAATCCTACTACATCATGCTCTTCTAAGAGCAATGTTTTGTTCACTTGGAAGACGTTCGCCCATAGGTTCACCCGTGCATATTCTAAACCAACTAAGTAATTCATATTTACGATTCTTAGTTATATCTCCGATTGAAGCCTGCTGGCTTCAATGGACCTTTGAAATGCCTTTCTGCATTTCAAACGGTCGTTTGGTTTAGACTAGATTGAGACGATGCTCTTGTCTCAGGATAGATACTATATAATTAGCTAGATAAGGTTTTTAAGAGTCTCGAATTTGAAATACACGTATCAAAAGTACTCCCTCAAATTAATTTTTTTGTATTTTGCCTTTTCAAAGTTTTTCCCATGGAGCGAACCTTGGTTCGCGACAGTCAAGAAAGAGTCTTCTTTCTTGTGATGTGCAATTAGAGATTTAGTTGCGTCCAAACCAATCTTAGAAGTTGCATAAGTATTAGGATCAGCACTGGGATCAAGAGAGGAACCTTTTTCATTTAATTTAACTACCAAACCTTTTGAGGCTTGAAATCTGGTTGCAATTGCCCATTCAACCTCAGCAGAATTAGTAATATCAATATCTTCATCTACAACTACTACGTGTTTGAGTGATTTGTGACCTGCAAATGCAGCTTCAATTGCATTTTTCCCATCCTCTTCTTTTTTCTTTTTAATTGAAACAACTGCATGGAGCCAAGAGCATCCTCCTGGAGTTATATTTACTCCTTTGCACTCGCAAACTTTATTCACTTCTATAAATATAGTTGGCTCTTTAGGCATTCCCATTAGGATTTTATGTTCCAATCCACCTGGAAGCAATGCATGGAAGATTGGAGTATTCCTATGATGAATTTTTGTAATTTTGAAGACTCTTTGTTTGCGTATAATATCATAAGTTTCTGTAAGATCTAGAAATGGTCCTTCCTCAGCCATTTCTCCAGTAAGTTCTGCCTCAAATGCAAATTCTGCTTCAGCTGGAATTTCAGTTCCATTGGATAATTTAACAGTAGTAACTGGTGCAAGTGTGTTTGCAATCCCAAGCTCATCTGTTCCTAATTCAACTGAAGTTGCTCCTGCAAGAAGGATATTTATTGGAAGGCCTACTACAAATGTGGCCTTGAATTTTTCCCCTCTTTTTTCTGCGCGTTCAATAAATGTATTAAGATGCCTTAGAAGAATTCTTGCAACTACTCTATCTTTTCCGATAACCATTAATCTGTGGAAAGAAATATTTCTTCCAAGCTCTGGATCAGTTGCAAATGCAACTGCAGAGGTAAAGTAAGGCCCCCCATCTTTTTCCAAATAAGTTGGAATTGGAATTTTTGAGAGATCAGGATTTTCAATTGTATTTTCCAGAATTGGACCATCAGTTACTAAATTAGGCTTAGTTGGATTTTCTATTGCATACATGAGTCTTGTAGTTAATTCTTCTTTTTTTATTCCTAAAGAGTCTGCAACCATTTCCTTAGTTGAGAATATATTTCCTGCACAAGTAAATTCTGATTCTTTTATTTTTGGGAAGTAAACCCCGCATGGTTCTGAAGATTTTAGGATTGAGGAAAGTTCCAGGTTAGTTGAAACTGGTTTTTTTGTTTCTAGGAGTTTCTTTTCTGTTCTTAGTTTTTGAATATACTCTCTAAATGAAGAAGACATTTATTCACCATTCCATCTCTTAAATAAACTATTTTTTATTTCTAGTTGATCCAAGATTTTTCCAACTATAAAATTAACTAAATCTTCTATTTTTTTAGGAGAATGATAAAATCCTGGGCTTGCTGGAAGGATTATTCCACCTGCAAGAGTAATTGTTTCCATATTTTTTATTGTAATGTACGAATAAGGAGTTTCCCTTGGAACTAGAATTAGTTTTTTTCTTTCCTTTAAGCAAACTTCTGCTGCTCTTGAAATTAAGTTACTACCAACTCCATTTGCAATTTCCCCTAGAGTTTTTAAAGAACAAGGGCAAACAATCATTGCATCTGCTGCATTTGAACCAGAAGCAAAGGGGGCAGAAAGATCATTTTCT
>CAYYPF010000022.1:0-11948 GCA_964473475.1 Microcaldota archaeon
TGTGTTGGCAGTAACAAAAAATAAAAAAAGAGCATCTCCACTAGCAGAATTTGATGATAAAAAATCAATATTTAGCAGATTAAGAACAAAACTAAGAAATTTGGATAAAAAAAGACAGCAAAAGAAAATAAACAAAGTAAACATAAGAAGACTACAAGATACTAAAAAAGAAGAAATAACAGCTACAGCACCAACAGGACTAGGTTCTATAACAAACTTTATTAATGAAAGCCGCTCTAATGGTTATTCAGACAGGCAGATTAAAAAAGCTCTATTAAGAAAAGGGTGGGGCAGAAAACAAATTAAGCTTGCTTTCAAAAGATGATATCAGAAGAGCAGTTAAAGCTAATAAGAACGTATTTAGAAGAGTCTGAAAACCCTTTATTTTTCTACCATGATGATGCAGATGGGGTTAGTAGCTATTTATTGTTAAGGAAATACTTAGGGACGCAGCACATAAACCAGCATGTGAATATAGGATGCAGGTACATTCCCACCAAGCACATTTATTTAGAAAAGAAGATGAAGTATTTGATGATGGGGGTGGTGGGATCGCTGTAATCTTAAGGAGTATAATGAAAACAAACACTGATGTTTTCTGTCCAACCCCACATAATAGTTCGAATAAACAGATGCATGAGATGTTGAAGGCAGTATGTGAAATAATGGGAATTGTATATATTCCTGGATTTGAGCTTACGATGCCATTGGAAAGTCCTGAGGCATTAAACGGACCGCACATGGTTGTAATGTGTAGGGATATTGAAACTTCAGAAAGAATTAGAAGTGATATTTTGGAAAGGAGGGATGCAAGCATTGCTGCCCCCCCATATTTCTCAGGAATGGTCTTTGAGGAGATGTTTCCTATACTCCAAAGGTATAAACAAAAGGGGGAAATTGCACTCATGCCAGCTCATTCTGTAATACAGGAATTTGTACTGCCTGGAAGATTTAGTAGATTGGATGTTCCATTATATGTAACTGGTTTATTTAGTGCTATTGAAACCGGACATATGAGTGAAAGTAATGCGATTATGTTCGCAAGAAAATGCACTGCAATTGCAATGTACAATACCCTTGCTAAGCACAGTGAGCTAAAATTGCAAAATAAGTGGCTTAGGAGGATAATTAAAATATGGACAAAAAAAGTATTTGGAAGGACAAAAGTAAGAGTTACGCCGAATGTTGCAACTATGGCCATTGCAAAGGCATACGAAAAGATTGGATTGGGAACAATTTTTGAGAGTGATGATCATGCAGATGGAAAGGGATTCCATGCTGGGTTCAATAGATTAAATTTTGCAGGTGAAAAACTGGTTGGGTTTGTATTAGGAAAAAGAAAACCAACTTCACAGGAAATTGTTACAGGATTAGAGAATAAAGAAGTAAATGTGAGCGGGTTTGTTTATTCTGAAATTGTAGATGGAGTACTAAAAACAATCAGCGAGAGAACTGAGGAAACGCTTAATTTCTGGGAAAGGAACAAGCTAACCACTAGGCGAACTTGGGGTTATGTGAAGGGATTTGGAAGGACATTCATTAAATTACTATTAGAGAATAAATGGTGGACTATTTGGAGAATGACTAAATAGTTTAGAATTAATTCATAATAGGCTAAAGTAATAAAAATAGTATGGGTTATAGTAAATAGTATATTTGAGGAGATTGTGTTGAACGAAATCAGATTAACAAAAAATAGAATTGGAACAGAAAATTCAGTTAGAAGAGATAGTGGGATTTTTAGGAGAATGTTTGAAAAAGCAGGAAAAATATTAGCTAATTGTGGGAAATGGGTTTTAAGCGGAATACTTCTTGGAGGGACAATTATTGTAAGCCAGGCATGCTCAAGCGGTACTCCAATGTATAGATTTGATGCCTCAAAAGAGGAAATGTCAGATGTTTGGGTAGAAGCAAAAACTAGCGATTCTAGTGCAGAATTATTAAGTCCAGAAACAAATGTAAAGGATATTAAGGAAATTTTGGATATTCCACCTAAAGTTGAAACAGCAGAAACGAATATTACTGACAGCCAAGAAGAAGATGTAACAGAAATAGAAGGGGATGGTAGCAATTGTTATGAGATTGAAATTCCAGCGGAGGGTAGTAAGCACAATTTTCTCACATATATTGGGGATTTTATAGACCGAACTTTACTGGATCGAGAACCACATTCTAGTGAACAAAGTGCATATTCTTTTGAAACCCCGGAGATAAACGAGTATGCAAATCCATTCTCAAATGGAGTTGGAGGTTCCCTTGCAAGTGTTGAAGATGCAAGCGAATTTTTATACAGGATTGATGGGAGTATGTTTGAGCCATTAGCGAATTTTGGAGTTGAAGATCAAAAGAGCTCGAATGAATATCTGGAAATACAAAGAATATGGATTAATGGAGTTATTTATTCACCTGAATACGATGTTGAACCAGAGGCATTTTTAAATTCAGTTACATATTCCGTAAAATTTGCGAATGGTGGTAATGAAGATGGGATTCCAATTTGCACAAAGATAAATGCTGGTTATAATTATACTGATTGTACTGATTGGAGTTTGAAAACAGAAAATCATCGGGTTGTAATTAACTTCTTAGATCAATTGTGGGTAATTTTGAAGATGACCCCTCCAGGAGATAAGGGAACAGATTCAGAATTCGAAGTAGTTAATGGGGGTTCAGTAAAAATTGGAAAGGAATTGAATAGAGGTATTTTGAACAAGGGAGAAATTTTGGTTTCTAAAGATGGACAATTAAAAGTCATATTGAATGATATTTCTTCTGAGGGTTCACTTGAATACCCTGCAATTATGACTTTCCTTGATGCAAATGATCAAGTAATTGCAGAAGGAGTAGAAGTCAAGGTAAGCCCAGGAAGCTCAACCGAAGTATATCTCAACAACGAATCATATATAATTTGGGTTTATGAGACTGCTCCAGGCTACACTGTATTAACTACCTGGGCAGACATAGGAATACTTGATTATGTTATGGATTTAGAAGATGGCCAGAAGATAAAGGATGAAAATTCTGATTGGAAAGTATCTTTGGGATGGAAAAATAGAAAAGCATCTTCCCAAGATAAGCAGCCAGACCATTTAAGGACAATTATTTTGCAGAAAGATGTTTCAGATTTCTTTTGGATGGATGGATTACAGGAAGGAGATTGGATTAGCATACTTGAGGAACCAGGGGTGTGGAAACTAACATATGATGGCTTGAATACTAGCTTTGGTGATAAGGTTACATTGGATTATTTCTTGGAACCAAACCAAGATAAGATACTCCCAAAGATAACATATGAATCAGGAAAGATAGAGTGCCTTCTAAAAGCACCGTATGTTAAGGTAAAAACCAGTGAAGGGAAATTTTGTATTGAAGGACATTGTGATTACGAATTCTTTGTTGCTGCGAATGCTTCAGGATATGGGGTTTTATGCATGGATGACAATGCATCTGATATTCATTTTGGAGCTGGTTCAATTATAATAAGAAATGGGATATTGCAAGAGTATTATATAACTGAAATTGGCCAGAATGGGGGAAGTCCAATAGATTTACAGTATACAATAGCTGGCGCAGGAGTTTCCTGGGAAAGCGGCGGAGTTATTCGGGTTGCAACAAACTTAAATGATGTAATACAAGATCCAGGAATAGATACTACTGGCTGGATTTCAGATCTTGCAATTTCCTTATCTGAAAATTCAATGGATGAGCCAGGACAAATGCCTGTAAGAACAACAGTTTTCTTAGATAGTGATGAATTGTTTCCTACATTTAATTTTAATGGAGGAGCATTGACACAGGAGAATATGTATGTCCAAACAGATCATGCATACTATGAAAGTACTGGGATAACTACTATTGAAGATGGTTTTCCTATTTGGGAGGGTGCACTTACAGAAAGAGGAACAGAATTCACAAGTGTTAGCAATACAGATGTTGAATTAAAGGTTGCAAAAAAAGTTGTGAAGGCATCATTTTGGCTTATTGAGGCAGAATCTGAAACAACAATCACAATGACTGTGTGTGATGAGTAATCTATTTCTTATTATTCGTAATTGCCTTTACAAATGAAAGGAATATTGGTGCTGGTGCCTCAAGCCTTGATTTGAGTTCTATATGTGCTTGAGTTGCAATTCCAAAACCAAATTTATCTGGCCATTCTGAAATTTCTACAATGCTGTTTTTTGGATGGATTCCGGAAATAACTAATCCGCATTCCTCTAATTTCAGAACATATTCTGGATTAACTTCATATCTATGTCTGTGTCTTTCAGAAGTTAATTCTTCTTTGTAAGAATCATATGCAATTGTTCCTTTTTTTATTTTGGCTTCATATGCACCTAAACGCATAGTTGCTCCTTTTTCTATTATTCTTTGTTGTTCTGGAAGCAAGCAAATAACTGGATAAGGGGTTTCTGAATCAAATTCCTTTGAGTTTGCACCTTTAAGTCCGCAAACATTCCTTGCAAATTCAATAACCATTAGTTGCATTCCCAAGCATAAACCCAAGTAAGGAATCTTATTCTCCCTTGCAAATTGGATTGCCTTTATTTTTCCTTCTATTCCCCTTTTTCCAAATCCTCCTGGGACTATAATTCCATCGAGTTTTTTCATATGAGAAAAATCAGGTTTTGTTTCTAAGTCCTCTGAATCAACCCATTCAATGATTATGCTTAGGCCATAGGTTGCTGCTGAGTGTAAGAGAGCTTCCTTTATGCTTACATACGCATCTTTTACTGCAACATACTTACCTACTATTCCAATTCTTATTGTTCCTTTTTCTGGGGATTTTATATTTGAAACTAATTTTTTCCAATTCTTTAGTTCTCCTTCCTTCTTTGCGAGTTTTAATTTATCTGCAATTGAATCGTATAATCCTTGTTTCTCTAAGACTAGGGGTAACTCATAAACAGTATCTACAAGTGGATCATCAAATACTGCATCTTCTGGAACATCGCAGTATAAGGAAATTTTTTCTTTTGCCTCTTTGTTTAATGGCTCTTCCTCTCTGCAAACAATTAGGTCTGGTTTTATGCCCATACTTTGAATCAATCTATTTGCTTGCTGAGTTGGCTTTGTTTTTTGCTCTCCTTTTGAGAGACTGGGAACATAAGTAAGCTGAATAAATAGAGAATTAGATTGATTTTCATTGTATAGTTGCCTAACTGCTTCTACAAAATATCCATTTTCTATATCTCCAATTGTTCCTCCAATTTCAATCATTACAATATCTGTTTTTGTATCTGTTCCTACTTTTTTTATCCAATCTTTTATTTCATTGGTTACATGAGGAATGAATTGGACATCTCTTCCTAAATAATCTCCTCTTCTTTCTTTTTCCAAGAGTGCTCTGAATAGTTTTCCTCCAGTTATACTGTTTCTGTTGCTTAGGGAAATATTGAGAAATCTTTCATAGGTTCCAAAATCCATATCCACTTCTGAGCCATCATCTAATACGAATACTTCTCCATGCCTGAATGGGTTCATTGTTCCGCAATCTATATTTAGGTAACCATCAAATTTTATTGGAGTTACTGAATATCCTCTGGATTGGAGTAATTTTGCGATAGAAGAAGTTAGGATTCCTTTTCCAAGGCCAGACATTATTGAGCCAGCCACAAATATATACTTCTGAGAAGTTGTTTTTTCTTCATTCATACGGGAACTAATATAGATGTAAAGCTTATAAAAAGTTTTCGGTACACTCAGGAAAGATAGATACATTTATATTCTTTTTCTAACACTTATTTAAGTATGCTCACTTTTTATTTAGTAGATTGTAAATATCCAATTCTAAATTTTTCTTGGATTCTAGTTCAGGCAAGAGTTTAGCAGTGAATAAATTTCTAAATTCTAAGTATTTTTCCCTTCCAACTTCTACGTTTCCAATTGCATATCTTTTGCTTTTTGTATTGAAGCAGAACATGGACTCGTGGACATTTTCCACATTATGGCAGAAGAGAGAATTGCTACAGTTTCTTGCATTATCCATTTCAAATGAGGCAGTTACATTCTCTATATTGTAGCAGTGGATAAGGAATTTTGAATTTACAATCCTATAGCAGCCAAATAAGCCTTCCCCAAATGCAGAAAAAGTATATGCACTATTTTTACACCAGAACATATCAAAGCACCTGAATAGATTCAAGGAATCCATATAAACAGTGGTTTCTGAGATGTTCATATTGTTTCCTTCTGCAAAATCAGGAATAAAGGAAGAAATTTTTGAAACTTCCTTAAGGAAATCTTTGAATGGAAGATCTAGAGAGGTTGAGCTAACTTTCTGAGCTGATGTTTTTTTTAAGTCCTCAAATGCTGCTAGTTTTTCTCTTGGAATTTCCTTAAAGAAATAGTGCTCAGGCATATAGGTTTTTGCGTTACTTAGGGAAGAAGAGTATTCACTTATTTTTGGAATTCTCTTGGTGATCCACTCTTCATAAAATTGGAAATCTAAAAGGGCCTTTCCAAATATAAGTTTGGTTGTGGATTGGAAGGCATTTTCTATTTGATCTAGATTCATAGGCGTATTAGCCATTAGAACTCACCTCCGGATTTTATAATTTCAAAAATTGAAGGGAACTCTTTCTTTGAACGTAAGTGATCAGAAATTTCTGAAAGGAGTTTTTGCTTGAGTGGAAGGAATTTTTCTTTTGGAAGTTCTAGATTTCCAATTAAATATTGCTTAGAAACCTGGTTAAAGGAAAATAGAACCTCAGAACAACTCCTGCAATTAAAGGAGCAATAAAGATTTCTGGATTTCATTGCAAGGTAGCTATCAAATACCATTTTAGAACTGAATACTCCTTGGCATTTCATAAGGAAGCCATTATCCCCGCACCAAACTGAGCCAAAAATATGGTCTCCTTTTCTTATTCCATGGGAATATGCAATATATTTTCCGCCTTCAAGAACCTCGAATGAATTAAGGACATTTACTCCATCAAAACAGCAATCACTTTGCTCAACAGCAAAGCAATTTCCTAAATGATTATTTCCACAGTAAAAGAATTTTTCACTTAAACTAGAGAGTAGAGAATCAATATCCTTTATTTCATTTATATTTAGGGTTGGATTTAATTTTAGAAGTTCTGGAAGTTCTATGAAGTTTGCATTCTTAGAATAGAAAGGGCTTGCTAGGTAAACATCTTTTCCAGTAATTTTAGAAGGAACGATTAAGGGTTTAGGAACTACCTTGAGCAAATACTCCTTAAACTCCTCAAGCTCTCCAATTTCTGAACCAAAGAGAATCCTACAAGTGGCCTTGAATTCTTCTCCTAATTTACTCATCGGAATTACCTTCAAACAATTCGTAATTATCCTCCTTATATTTCGAAACAAAAGGACTTTGTTTAACTGTTTCTTCTACCTGGTAAACTGGTTGAGGGCATTCCCAATTTTTCATATCTGAGACAAATACCTTTACTGGCATCATGTGCCTGCTTCCATCAAATAGGCGGACTACACATTCCCTGGGCATTAAATTAATGAATAAGTCTTTCTTTTCCTCTTCCAATTCAGAAGGCTGTCTTTGTTTCTTGAAGTATTCCTCAACCTTTATATCCATCATTTGGCTGATTATAGAGGCATCCTGGCGGTTGCATTTGAATATAATGTAATTGTACATATTTGTGAGAATACTCTGGATTATATCTTCCCTTAGTTGGTTCAAATATTGCATTGAGAGATATAAGTGAAGATTAAATTTACGAGTTTCTGCAAGAATATTTTTTGAAACACTGGTTTCTACAATTGGGAATTCATCTATAATGAATACAACTGGATCCTTGAATTTATTTGTAACTGCAAGTACGTACATTTGCTGGATTACTGCACCTGCAAGAAATTTAATCATCTTTCTTCCAAAGAAATGCGGATCAAAAGAAAGTACAGTTATTCCATTATCCTCAATTGAATCAATTAGGGAAGTTGGAGAAGATTTTTTTCCCATGTATAATTCATACTCTCCAATGAAATTTAGGATTGGAAGCACTGCATCATTGAAGTGGTTTATGTAAATATCATCAAATTCAGTTGAGAAGAATCTTTTTACTTCTTCATTAGTTACTTTGCTTACTAGTTCCATTCTCTTTGCACTGTCTGTAAGGAGTTTGCTTACATTTTGGAGAGTAAGCTCTCCAATTTCTGAGAGTAAATAGATTGTATAAAATAAAACACGGTCCGCGTATTTATTTTTCTCTCCAATTATGGACATGATTAAATCCTGGATTAATTGGGTAGTCATTGGGCTTGCCTTTTGACCAATTTCCAAAGGTTCTATGTATTTGGATTTAAAATCAATTATATTTGCTTCGTGTGGTTTGTAGATTTTTGCAAATTCTCCATGGGGATCAATTAGAACTATTCTTGCTCTTGCACCATATCTTTGCTTGATTGCTTTTGAGAGAATATAGATGTATTTGCTCTTTCCACAGCCAGACATTCCAACAATGAGTGAGTGCTTGAATGCATCATAGCTGTCTATTCCTATACGTACTCCTTTTGATTCAAAAATTGGCTCTTCTGCATCCATGTAAATGGATTTTAGGAGAGGTTTATCTATAAGTTCCATATAGAAAGATGGGTTCTTTTCTAGATCTATTTCCAGGAATTTGGTTGAATCAAAAAGGAAAATTGCACTTCTTGAATAATTTGAATTGGTTGTGGTTCCAATTGCTGGGAATCTTCCAAAAAATGGGAAGATTTTGAGATTTATTTCCTCCAGGTTTCCCTTAACCATAAAATCAAATAGTTCTGAATTTTTGAGTATATTTAGGCCTTTTGGAAGACCTGAATTAATGGGAAGGGACTTACGCTCTTTTAGTTTGAATGGAAAAATTAAGGAGGAAAGATCTGCACCTTCTATATCCGGCTCATTTAAGTAAATACGAATAGTATTTGCTTTCTTCTTGATGATTAAGTTTATTGATCGGATAGGCAATGTTCTACTAAAATCTATAAAATCAAAGAGGGGAGTGTGTCTTCTGAGTAAGACCCTGAAGAAGTTCTGCCAGTCTGGTTTCTTTATTTTATTTGAGTAGAATTGGATTTCAAGTAAGCCTTCTTTTTCAACTGGTTTCTCTTGAGCTGGTTCTTTCTTTAGACGTAGTTCCTTATACTCTCTGTAGACTATTTCCTGCGCACTTTGGGAATCCAAACTCTTCAGTTTCCTGAAGTCCAGTTCTTTTATCTTTATCAGAATACATTGGAAAATACCAATAATATTAAATTAGTCAAAGAAAAGTCCTACAAAATGCCAATAATTAAATAATATTTGGAATAATGTAGAAAGTACATAATTGGTGAATTGATGGTTAGGGAAAGTAAAGGAATTGTAAAAATAGACAAATTAGATCAATTAATTCTTTATGAGTTAGATAAGAATAGCTTCCAATCATTTGCAAAAATAGGAAAAAAGCTAAAAAAAGGAAGGGATGTGATCCAGTATAGAGTAAAAAGATTAGAGGAGCTTGGAATAATCAAGAATTATGTTCTGATTATAGATTATGGAAAGCTTGGCCATCTAATGGGTGCACTCTATTGGAAGTATAGACATGAAACTCCAAAACTAAGGGAAGAGGTTGTTGAATACCTTCAGAGTAAGCCAAATACATGGTGGATAGATGACATGGAAGGAAATTTTGATATTGGATTTGGAATTTATTCTAAAAGTATTGAGGATCTAAGAGAAGCACAAAGAGAATTAATGAGTAAATATAAGAGAAACATTTCAGAGTATAGGTCTAGAGTATTTAACCACCATTATATCTTTACAAGAGATTACTTGCATCCAAATCCAGATCTCTCAAAAAGAAGGAGATTACTAATTAAGGCAAAGAACGAGAAAATTACAGATTCATTGGATGATAAGATACTTGTGTTGCTTGCAGAAAATGCTCGAATGCCATATACTGAGGCTGCAGAGAAATTAGGGGTTTCTGCAAAGGCAGTTTATAACCGAATACAGGCACTTAAGGAAAAGGGAGTAATTCTAGGTTCCAGGCCAGCAATAGATTTGAGAAAATTAGGGTATGAATGGTATAAATTAGATATTTACCTGAGTGATTATTCAATTTATAATGAGTTGATTGATTTTGTTGCAAAACACCCAAATGTAATTTATGCTTATGATGCAATTGGAGGAGAGGATTTGGGATTAGATATCGAAGTGAAAAATTATGATGAGTTTAAGCAATTGGAGGATTCTATTCTGGAAAGATTTGCAGATTCTATTGAGAAAACAGATTTCATTATATTTACAAAGGAGAGAAAATTAACTTACTTACCGCCAATTGACTAATTATTCAGTTATTGCATAAAGAAGTTCCATAGAAGTTTCAACTATTTTAGGGCAGATTCTTTTTTCCTTTCCTCGGATTATCCTGCAACAAGTAGCTCCAAAGATTTTCTTGAATTGGTCGTGCATTGTTCTGTTCTTCATATGTAAAAGCTTGGGATCATTTGAAAAACGATTCGCGTTTTTCAAAAGTTTTGAATCGGGAGACGCCCGATTCAACTCATCTGAATAAAGAAGCCCTAGAAGCAATTCTGCTCCAACTAATGCACCACAGACACAGCCAGATTTCATCCCACTTCCAAGAGAGGAAGAGGATTTTATTAATTGGGAAAGATCCAGATGGTTTACTTCCCCATAAGCCTTGAGAATAGACTGGGCGCAATTAAATCCCTCTTCGTAGTATTTTACAGCTAAGGATTTTGCAAGTTCTGGATTGTTCTGCATAAAATAGGTATTGTTGATAAGGTATTTAATATTTGCCAACTTCAGGGCAATTAAAAAATGACCCATCAGGCTAGGGAGAGTACATCCCTCCTTACAAACTCTTTTGTATCGAGCATCGCAAGGAACAATGAAACTGGAATAACTGGAATATTATTCTCAATTTTAAGCGTCTCCTTGCTCAAGATATAAGGAACGTCTGCTTTTCTAACACCATATGTATCACTAGAACTTATATTGTTGCTCCATTTTGTTTCAATGCCAAAAACCTTGTTCTTAAATTTGAAAATGCAGTCTATCTCTTTTTTACCGTCATTGTAGAAATAAACACTTCCGAGCCTAGAGAGGTGGCTTAATACGATTTGTTCAACTTTACATGGCTCTGGTAGTAGCTGCTCTGCCCATCTTTCTGCTATTGCCATGAGCAGAGGATCTAGGAAAAATGCTTTTTTCTCTTTTCTCCTTTCAATTTTGAATGGAAGGGATGCTTTGTTTAGAGTACGCAGGAAAAGCTCTTCTTTGAGCATCTCAAGGTATTCTATTATGGTGCTGTGGGTTTGCACTGATGTTTCTTTGGTAATGGAATGATAAGAAAACTGAGAACAGGATTTTTTTATAACTGCCTGTAGGATTTCCTTAACAATTAATGGATTCCTCCCCCATTTTACAAAATCTCCTTCAAGCCAACGGGCATATCGCTCTAATGAAATATCATCCCTTCCATAGTTTATTGGATAAAGAAACCCTCCCGTTTGTAGGTAAAAGGCGAATTCCCTATTCAGGGTAAGAATCTTTGGGAGGTTTTTTCTTGCAGCCTCAAAAAAAGAGTTGGGATTCATCAGGTCTGTGGTTTGAAGTTCTATGCCTTTGAGCTTGAGATAGGATCTAAATGAGCAGGGAAGATAAAAAAACTCCTTTTTTTCAATTCCCCTTCCTGGAAAACGTTCTGCGCCTTTTTTTAGATCAATAGAACTGGAACCAGTTATAAGAACAAAATCTTTGTTTTGAATATCTCCGCGATCTATAAGAATCTTTATACCTCTAGTCCATTCTGGAATTGTTGTTGTCTCGTCCAAGAAGATATATCGCTTGTTCCCCGAAGAAATTGTTTCTAGGTACTCTAGGACAATATTGTAAATATCCTCGGGCTTTCTCAGGAGCTCAAAAGAATAATAAAATATATCCTTACTTTCAGTATGTGAAAGTAGGTCTTTTA
>CAYYPF010000023.1:0-4187 GCA_964473475.1 Microcaldota archaeon
AAACACCAACCAGATCTTACAGGGTAGCATTTGCATAAATTATTTTTTCTTCAATCTTTTTCACAAATATTTTTGCATTTTCAATTGCCCTTTTAGCTTCCTCTTCCTTTACTTGCTCAGCCTCTCCATAAACTACATCGTGTCTCCTTATTCTATACCTATTGAATGTAACGACGAGCTGGCTTGATTCCTGAGGAAGTATCGCAGCACAGAATTGAACTACTCCTAAGTGATGTGCATCTGAAGTTGCCCGATATCCTCTTGCAGCCATTAGCGCCCTTCCTGCATAAAGCATTGAATTATAAGAAATTGCAAGAGCCCATCCAAAATGTTTTGTTTTCAGGTTGTCTTCAGCTGCAAGCAAGTCAGTACGGCTTAATTCCATAAACTCCTTCACAATTTTTTTATCTAGTTCAACAGCTTCAATTACTCCTTTCTTTAATAATTCGCTCAAATTCATCCCTATCACCCACAAGCCATTTTTTCTTATTATTTATGTTTTTTAAGAATACTGGCCATTCCCTTATCTTCACTTTCAGGTTCTCTTCCATCCAGTGTATAAAATTTATCTCCCTGGTATTTTCCTTCTGGATTTGAAATATTTTTTCTGAGAGTATTTCATCAGGAATCTCTCCTATAACCATAAGGTCAATATCGCTTTTTTTATTGTATGTTCCCTTTGCCATACTGCCGAATACAAAAGCGTATTTTATTCCTCTCAGATCTTTTAGGCATTTTTTTATTTCCATGAATGGTCTTTCTGTTTTTAGATATAAATTTTTCAAGTCTTTAATAAAAGGACAACTCTTATTTTGGTAGAATATTATTAAATTACCTTTTTTTTCTTTTCTTAGGATTTCCATTTCAGTTAAATTATCCAGTTCCCTCTTTGTCTCGTAAGGAGAGAGCCCGGTTTTTCTAGCTATTTCTCTAAGATGGAGCCCTTCTTGAAATAATATAATTTCTAAGATTTTTACTTCAGCATTTGATCTAAATAATCTTTCTAACATGTTAACTATTATATAACAGTTGTTATTTTAAATTTAACGTTCTCAGAGAAGACAGTGTTTAGGAACATAAAAACCTAAGAAGATGTTACTTAGAAGAATTACCTAAACGGCCTGGAATTTCTCCTTAAAGGCTGTACTCCATCAAATGAGAGCATTTGAAGTGTTTTTTGCATTCTTTCCATTTCTTTTTCATCAATCATTGCTCTTAGATCTGCTTCAATTAAAATTGCTGGATAAGCATAACTATCATTTATTTTACTCAGAGAATAAACCAAAGAGGCTATTTCCTTATAGGAATGGGTAGTGGATAAAAATTCCACCCTCATGGGCCTGTCATTTTTTACTGATTTTAAATAGAATAAATTAATTTTCTCTCCCCATTCTTCAAGATCATTTAGGATTATATGCTTCTTAGAATCAGTTGAATATTTTATAGTGGTTGTGCGTTCTTTTTCTCTTAATAAGTAATTCAAAAATACTGTATCTGCACTCTTATGCTCAATTACGCTTTTTAGTTCTTCCATGAACCTTCTTCCTCTGGAATCCTTAATTACTCCCAGAAGAAGGCAGTTCTTTTTCTCACTTAGAGAGTAAAGTTCCTTGTATAAACCAATGAGTTTTATGTATTCTGGATATAAGCTGCTTTCTTTTTGGGGCTTATCCTGAGACAAAGGAACCAAGGAGCCGTCCAGCATAAGTATTTTAGGAGAGTATTTTTCTAAGCATTTTAATGCAGTTCCTATTTCTAAATTCAATCTGAATAAACTCTTGAATGCATTTGCTTCCTGTTCGTCTAATCCTATCTCTACCTTATATTCTGGGGTTGGAAATGCCCGCGGGTAATATTCAGATTTAATTAATTTTGAATCTGAATACTCAAAAACTACTCCAGCTGCTCTTCCAATAATTAAGTCCACTCCGTGCATTTCCTGGAATAAGAGCCCTCCATCTACTGCGCAGACCTTTCCCTCGATCTTAGTTTCTTCTACTGGGTTAATTAAGTTCTTTTCTAGCCAATCTTTTAATAGAATTTCAGATTTCCTTAATTTTTCTGCCTCTTCCCTAGTTCTAGCGCTAATTTCTGCAATATGGATTGCTGCGTTCTTTAACTGCTCGAGCATATTATCATTAATTATTCACAATAATTTATATCCTTAAGTTCTTCTTTCAAGTCATTCACCACAGCGTAAGGTTTATAAATCAAATCATACATTATAGTGTATGATTTGTATGTTCGATCGCAGTTTACTCTCAAAAATAGAGGACCTAAACTTTTGGCATAGAGAACAAGATGTCGGGATAAAACGAGAAGAATTAAAGGAGATGCTTAAGTTTTCAGAAGATATTGATTTTGCCCTTTCAATTATAGGAATTAGAAGAGCTGGAAAGACATATCTCGCTAAGCAACTATTACATCATAAAATAGAAAATGGCATTAAAAAAGAGCAGACACTTTATATTAATTTCGAAGATCCTGCGTTGGAACCATATCTAAATGTCGAATCACTTGAATTAATGTACAATACCTATCGTTATTATCTGAATCAAAAAGCGAGAGCATATATTATACTTGACGAGGTTCACAACGTTGAAAAATGGGAGAAATGGGTTAGAATAAAACTAGAAAAAAAAGAAGATGTAAAGTTTATAATAACTGGTTCTGGTTCCAAATCTTCAAAGTCTGATCTTTCCACTCTTCTAACTGGAAGAACAGTTACCCTGCCAATTTTTCCACTCTCATTTGCTTCATTTCTCGAATTCAAAGATTATAAAATTGGGAATTCAGAATCTTATACCTCTCTTTCGTTTCTTCTGGCCGAATACTTAGAGTATGGTGGTTTTCCACTTATCGTGCTTGCAGAGAGAGACAAAAAAACCACATATCTCAAACAATTGTTCGATGACATAATAACAAAAGACATAATTGCAAAATATAAGCTGAGGGATACTGAAGTAAGAAAACTCGCGGTCATTCTTCTTAATAATTTTTCATCTTTAACCAGTGTAACCAAACTCTCCAATCTGATGCAGACAATAACAAGAGTTAAACTTTCTCCATCTTCGATAAACGATTACCTTCATTATTTCGAAGATTCTTTTCTTTTTTTCTTCGTCCCGATATTCTCATATAAAATAAAAGATGCAATGCAGTATTCCAGAAAGGCGTATTGTAATGATGTAGGTCTAGTTAATGCAATTTCTATGAGATTTTCTGAAAACATTGGAAAGCTTTATGAAAATGTCGTTGCAATTGAGCTAATTAAAAAATTTGGAAAAGAAAATATATTCTACTGGAAGAATCGAAATGGCAATGAAGTCGATTTCATAGTAAAAAATCGTTTTTCAGTTGAGCAACTAATCCAGGTTTGTTATGATATGGATAACGAAACAGTAAAAAAGAGGGAAGTTATTGCCATTCTCAAGGCTGCTGAAGAACTAAAGTGCAAAAAACTTATAATTATTACCAAGGAAACAGATAAGAAAGAAAATATTGGAAAAAAAGAGATTATTTTTGTCCCACTTTGGAAATGGTTGTTGAGTTAGTTCAGTATATGGGCAGCTGCGTTCTTGAGTTGCTCTAGCATGTGAAAACCTCAGTAAAACAATAATGCTAGAGATCTGAACAACAATTCAGAGTAATCTAACATATATTTATTAATACGCAAAACCAATATATATTTATAGTCTCTCTTCCATAATAATTGGGTATATTTATGGCTAACGGTGGAGTACTTGATGCATTTAAGAAATCTGCAAAAAAAACATATATGATTCCAGTAAAGCAAAGTCCTGAAACAGAGAAACCAGGAATAATTGATAAATTCATTAAGACCCTAGAAAAGGAAGCAAAAAAACCAATTTTAGAAAAGCAGAAAGACGCTATTATTAGTCTAACCAAAGTTCTGAGGGCAGAAGGCAAAGATGGTTCAATTGAAAAAGTTAAGGAACAACTAGAGAGGTTTACAATCCTGGGTGGCTGGCCAGCTATAATTTTTTGGTATGCTTCAGATAAGAATTTTAAGCAGGCATGGGATGACTATTTTTTAAAAGATTCAGATGCATTTTTGATTAAGACTACTGAAAGTATGGCTTACCGTCAGGTAAAAAAAGCAACCCGCGACGGCATCTATGTTGTGGAAACAAAAGAAGAAAAAATAAAAGTAATTTCTGCACTTA
>CAYYPF010000023.1:4287-11529 GCA_964473475.1 Microcaldota archaeon
GGCATCTATGTTGTGGAAACAAAAGAAGAAAAAATAAAAGTAATTTCTGCACTTAAGCTTGAAGCTGGAGAAAAAGAAATGTTCGAAAACTTCTATTTCTCAATTTTTGATTTGGCCAAGACTATTTGGAATGATCCTGGAAAATTAGGCCACGAGATAAAAAATAGTTGGGTAGACTGGTATGATACAACTGGCATTAAATGGGAAGAAGGCGGATGGGCACTAACTTATCGTATTCCATGGGGATTGCTTTATGGAACTTGGGAAACAACAAATTTTGTGGTTCCAATTAAAAAGCTGCTATATGCTCTTACTCCGTTGAAATCTCCTGAAGAAAAAGTAGTTCTGGCTGATCCTAATCCTATGAATATGATCTCCTATTCAAAAGGAACAGACATGCGAAATTTTGATATTCTTATAACTGCATTATTTTTTGCAAAACCTATTGCTAAAGGAGTTGTAGTGGGAGTAAAGTTAGTTGGAAAAACCGGAGCTGCTGCTGTTGATGCAATTATTCATTCAGAAATGGCAGTGCAGTCGAGAATAGAAGCAACAGTTGCCCGTGTTGTAAACCTTGCTGAAAAGAAAGGAATGGATGCTGCAACAGTTGCCTCTTTGGAAAACTACACTCGGCATATTCTCACTGCAAAGTTTTTACCTGGTGGAGCAGGCAGAGCACGTAATATTGCCAGGGCAGTTAGAGTATCAGTTTATGGCCTTTATCCTGATACTAGTCTAACACAGGCCTTGCTTTCAGTTAGTACAGGCCTTTCAAGGAAGGAAGCAATCGCGTTGCTTAAAGAAGCCCCTGAAACAATAATAAAACGCTATCTTCCAGTTGTAAAACAGATGGGGGTTTCTGAGGAGGAATTTAGAGCATTACTAAGAACACACAGTGAATTAAGGCATCCTATGCCAGCAGTTGCTAAGGTTGCAGAAGCAACAGAAGACGCTGTAGCAGATGCAAGAAAAGCAGCTAGTGACACTGCAGGTATAGGAGAAGCAGTTGAGAAAGAAATGTCACCACAAAAAAGGCATTTTGAAGATCTTAAAACAATGAGGGATTCTGTTAAAAAACAACAAGATTTTCTGGATCCAGCAAAATTAACGCGCAAACGTGAAGAAGCACAAAAATTGCAGAGTAGCTTAAATAAAACAACGCAACCAGACGAATATGCCAAAGCAACGAAAAACTTAGAAGAATTAGATGAAGCAGCAAATAAAATGCGTGGCTTATCTCCAGAAGCATTAGCACAAGAACGTGTAGGATTATCAGAAAAAATAACTGAACTGAATGGCCAGCTAAGTAAAGCACTCAAAGAGATACCAAAAATGGAAAGAATAATGGAAAAAGGAGAGAGTGTTATTGAAACTGTTTCAGGTGCTTCTGAACGACTGCATTTGCAGAGATTCTATGAAAAGACAGCATTAGTAAGGCAAACTAAAGAATGGAAAGACCTTGCAACACAAGCACAATCTATAGAAATGAGTATTTCTGAACTCAAACGTGCAGCAGTAAACGCAGGAGGAATAACTACTGAAGGGCAGTTAACAATTGATGCACTTGAATGTGCTTTGATTGACGCCCGAAGAATACAGCTACAGTTTTTGGGTATTCCATGGGCACGTGCAGGTACTACTACCTGGGCAGGATCAAAAACCTTAATCAATATGCTCTGGTCTATTGAAATGGCTGGTCCAAAAGGATTTAACGCTCTTTATAAACATCTTGCTGCGACAGTTCCTGGTTTTATTGAATGGTTCCCACCACTTTGGACATGGTATACTCTGAGAGGAATGGGTTGGGGGATGTCATATACAGAAGGTCTTAGTGCTGATACCCAAGCACGAAAAATAGTTGAACAAACAGGACAACTACAGGTATTGAATGCAAAGGTAGAAGAAACAAGTGGAGATCCTTTTAATCCGGAATATCGTATTACATTCAATATTGGATTCTATTATCCACCGTTGGAGGGTAAAGAAAATAAAGAAGGCAATACGTATTATGTAAGGAATGGCAAGCTTATACCTGGTACAAAAGAAGTATCAATAGAAATGGAAAGCTTTGGTGGAGAGGAATATATTAAGGAAATGCTTAAGGATGCAATTTTAAGCAAAATGATGATAACAGTTGATGATTCCTCAATACTTGTTGAACCTGCAAGAAAAATATTTATCGCAGTTGAGACAAACAAGGCAGTTATTTCCCAAGCACGCAGAGATGGCCTTGGGGAGCAAGCTACAAAGATATTGCAGAAGTATGCAAACAAATTCAGTGTGCTCTATTATGAGAGTTTCAGTGGAAGCACAGGGGTTTATCCTAGGGTCAAATGGTTTGTTGAATACCTGAATGGCAATGATGAAAAAAGATATGAGAAGCTTACACCAGAAGAATCTGAAATAATAAAAAAAGTAATTTCATTTGAAAAATTGGAAAATGCATTCGGGGCATACAAAAAAGAGCTAGCTGCTGCAAAGAAAAAAGATCTAAAGGCATTAGAAGCAGAACTAGGTACAAAAATTAAAGGAACTGAAAATGCACCAGTGGGTCGCAAAGAAGAAATTGACGAAGCACCAGTTAATCTCGAAGCTGAAAATGCAGTAAATAAAAAAAAAGATGAAACCTTAGAATTGCTTAAAAAGAATAAAGATGGCGGAGAAAAACTTCTAGAATACGCTATTAGTATGTACCCAGTTAAAGCTCCAGATACGCTTAATCCAAATGTATTTGATCAATTTCCTGGTTTTTGGAATAAGTTCAGTGGACTTAATGTAGCTTCTCCTGAAGATAAAGAAAGAAGCCATACATTCTTTTTAGCTTATAAAGCATTACCAGGACAAAAGACCAGACTTGATAGCTTAGATGCAGAAGGCATTCAACTGCTTACACACATCATAAATAATTATTCCGGAGAACTAAAACAGATGAATAAGAATCTCATATCCCCTTTCCTGGAATTCTGGGAAAAGAATGGAGATGCACAAAGACAAAATGTTAAGACAAGAATTAATGTAGCTGCAAAAGCATTTGAAAATTGGAAAGAAGGAAGTCCTATTCAGGCAACTCCTACTCCAAACAGACTTAATCTTGGAAAAAAGATTGGGGAAGTAGATGAATTTTTAAAAAATGCAGCAACTGAATCAATTAATCGATCACAACTAGCAGTGGATAAAGTGCAAGTTAAAGAAGCATCAGAAGAACTTGGTAAGGCAAAACAATTTATGAAAGAAAAAAAATACGGCATGGTTATTACTGAAGAATCAGATATTTATGCAATAATAAATAATCGAAAAAAAGAAGCAGAAGCATTAGTTGGTAGGGCAAATGCAGAACTAGAAGCAGCAAAAAAATTAGCGGCATTTGAATGGAAAGACAGGTGGTTATCTGTTATTGATAAAACTGCTAAAGTAAATACACTTTTAGGAAAAAAAGAGTATGATGGAGTCGTAGCTCTTGAGGATAAACTATTCAAAGGAGATCAAGTAACTATCCATCAGAGAAGGGGAAAAGGAGATACATACATTGTTTCAGGTGCAACTGCAGAACAATTTGCTATACTAGAAGGCTTAATGAAGAAAATGCATGATACTGAGGGGTCAACTGAACTTGAACAGCTCTTTGAATATTTAATTGGAGACAAAAAAGAAAAATTCCCAGAGAATTTTCCTACTACTTATTTCCTTCGTGATGATGCAACTGCAGAACAACGTGATCTATTAGAAAAACTAAAGGGAAAGGCCAAGGATATACGCGGAGATACCGGAGTCACACAGCTTTTCGAATATTTAAGTGGAAATGGTACTTTTCCAGACGGCTTTTCAAATTCATTAAAGGACAGTGCCAAAGAAGCATATGAAAAATTGCACCCTCTCATAACTACATTAAAGGACAGTGCCAAAGAAGCCACATGAAAAATTGCATCATTGCATTAAAAGAAGATAAGAAGATAAATAGAAATTATGGTGGTATGTTTATGGGTTTAAAATTTGCACAGGAAGAACTTCCGGTTAATCTAGTTGGCAATAAAGTAGACATAGATGGAGTAAAATTTAGATTAAATTTTAGAGAAGGTTCAAGTAAATTAGACATCAAAAAGGCATTAGTTAATGCATATAATTCTAAATTTGATACGAGTAAAACTATTACTGACTTTAACTGGGGAAACGTTCCTTCTCAGATTAAAGAAAGAATGGAGCAAGCAGAAAAAACAGCTTCTCCAACTCCAGTAAGAGCAGTCAACGGGATAAATGAGCAACTCTTAAAAGGTTTTGTTGCTCCAGAAGAAGAACCTGAAGAAGAACCTGCACCAAAGAAACTGCAAAAAGGAAAACCAGAAGAAGCACCTCCTGCAATTACAGAACAGGAAAGAGAACTTGCAGAAGTTCGTAGAGCTGCGGAAGTAGAACCAGCACCAGTTGAAGAAACTGAGGAGGAAAGAGCTCAAGTAGAACCAATTGCCCAGAGAGAGCTGGCTCTTTCTAATTTCCAAGGGAGTATAGTTAAAATTCTTTCGTTGAATACAACTACTAATCTCGCTCGTTCCTTTTTGAGAAATGTAGAAGCAGAATTTACTGAAAAATCCCCAGAAGAAAGGCAAAGTTTCTTAAAATTTTTAGCATCTGAGAAAAAATCAGTTACTCTAACTCTCAAACGTGCTCAAACAAGAGGAACTCCAATAACTGAGGTCGTAAATTCTTTAGTTGTTTCATTTGATGCTTACTTAATAAAAAAACAAGAGAAAGAAAAGATTGAGGGAAAACCACCCCTTGTTAAGGAAACACTGGATACACTATTCACTGATTTTGCAAAAAATCCAAACACTGCTTCAGTATTGAAAATGCAGGAACGATTAAGATATGTAAAAGAACAAATAGATGCAACTGCAAATGAGAAAAAGAAAAAACAATTTGAAGAAGAATTAGAAAAATTAAAAAATGTATTAACTGGCCATGGATTCAGTGGAGATACAGCAGAGGAAAAGCTTACTGCTCTTGCTGGCTTCCTAACAGCTATTCAGAATAATTTCATGAATGGAGACTTTGATGCATTGCTTGCAAGTTTGGATAAGTATGAAGATTCAGGACAGCTAAAGAAAAGAACGCTTGAACTAGCTTTCTTAGATAAGTTGAATGAATCATTCCGTTTATATGAAGGAAAATTAGTTGGTAAAACAAATGAAGAAATCAGTGATCTTTTTGTTCAGAGTAAATTAGATAATGATGCACTTGTAAACAAAGGCCAGCAGGAATGGACAAGATTTTACGACCAGCAAATTGCTGAATTACAGGCTTCAGGAACTCTCACAACCCTTTCAGCAGACGATGTATATGCGCGTTCTCAAATAGCTACATTAGATTATGCATCAAAAGTTGCATTTGCAAAAACATACTTAAAAATGCAGGAAAATGAAGTTGTTTCTGCAGATGCTATTAGATTCATGATCAAAACAGTTTCAGATATACACACAGTAAATATATTATTAGTTTCAAGATATTTTAGAATGGCTGAACATCTTTCAAATATCTGCGAAGATAATCCAGATGCATTTTCAAAAGCATTATTTGAGATTGCTGCAGGTGTTGATAGTTTAGTTAATAAGCAATTCTTAGTAGCAGGAAGAACAAATGTAATTGGAATTACTTACACTTTACTTAACGTATTTGATGAAATATCCAAGATCCCAGCATCTGTTATTACTGATTGGACTAGACAAGACTTAAGAGATATGCAGACTATCCAGAGAATTACCCCTCCATATGAAAACAGATTAAGGAATCCTTATTATGTTTCCCAGTTAGTTCCAGAACGAGCAGAGCAGACTCCACATGGGGCTACTTATCCATTTTCCCCTGCAAATGTTCATCAGATGCCAATTACTTTGACTGTTGGAACTACTGTTTTTGATCAAAAGGAAAGTGGAACTATAAACATGCCACAAGTGCTTATGCAACCTATACTTTCCTTTGCTCCACAAGAATCAGGTGCAATGCACAACTACTTATACGAAGATGTTTATCTTTATGGAATTTCTGATTTTTTCCCAAGATCAGAACTAAACACTAAGAGTGTTTCAAAACTTATTTCAGAAATTAGAGGTGCATTTGTTCCAAAAGAAAGAAGCGGGTATGGTTCAAAGATTATTGGAGGGGGAGGGGTTGGAGCATTTAAGGGCCATGGAGTAGAGGAAGGGGATTCTCTAAATGCCTATGTTGGTCTATTTGATTTCATGACTGCAACAGGAGGTTATTCTTTAGGTGGGCAAAAAATTGAAGCAGAAGGAGCGCAGAAAGATTTCTATGGAGGAACAGTTAATGCAGTAAAAATAGGAAACATGGACTGGCATTCTGGTGCAGTAGTTTATGAGGAGGATGCTGCGCTTTCCTCAGAGAGACAAACTGTTCTTGGAAAATCTTTAGGAACAATTTATTCTGAAGATGGTACTCCTAAAAATTTATTTATAGGCGGAAGATGGAGAACAGAAGGTCCAGCAGAAACTACTGAAACAACTACTTCCCCTCTGGAAACTACCCAATTACCAATTACCCAAGAAGCAGCAGAAGAACAAGCTGCTGAGAATGCAGCTACAGGAGGAGTTTTAGGAGGTACAACTATAACTCCCAGTTCTTCAACCCAAATAGGTTCAGATAAATATGAAGAAGCAAGAGCTGCAGCCTACTTAGTAGATAAGAATGGGGATATTTGGGAAGTTCGAGGAGGTTACAATAGTCTAATTGGAATGACTAATTATCTTTACGCTAATGCTGAGCAGGGAATTGTTACTGCAAATGCAAATGTATTTGGAAAGAAAATCTGGGGAGAGGAAGAAAAACCAATGGGTGGAGGTGCCTTATTTGCAATAGATTTAGGAAAAACCCCAGTTCTTTTAATGTACCAGGGTGTTCCTGGATTTGAAGGGCAGGCACTATTCCATGAATGGGTAGGCGCAGTTGCAACAACAACCAGAGACGATACAGAAAAGAACATGTGGATTTTTGCAGCTCCTGGAACAGCAGCTGGAGAGCAAGGAGGAGAACTCCTTGTACAAAGAGGAGTAGCAACTAATAGACATATTACTGATGCAAAAAACGGAGAAGCATATGAATGGACATTTATGCTAGGAGGAGGAAAGGATATTGCTGGGGATACACTACTTACAGGTGCAGTTGGCCACAGATTCCAGGATAAAAGTACAAAAACATATTACGGATTCTCTACAGCCTTTTACGGAGTAGAAACAA
>CAYYPF010000024.1:0-11326 GCA_964473475.1 Microcaldota archaeon
AAGAGAACATGCTGTGTTCTCGGGTCGTTGAGAACAACAGTTCTCAACATGCTCGTGACGCCAGAGAACTGTGTTCTCTGCGCCCATTGAAGCTGTTGCTTCAATCGAGACGCTAGGCGTTCGCGACATTGCGAGATCTTACCGAATGACCGTTTGAAGCAAGGGTGCTCTTCGGTAAGAGTGATTATTTCAGAGTTTTATTTTTCGCACCTTCTCATTGCAATTTCACATGCTGGGCATTTAATTGCAAAGCAAGGCAATCCAGTTTTTTTTGGTTCAGTATATTTGCAAACCGGACAGATGCAAAGAAGTCCGGTTCCTTTAAGCACATTGGACTCACTTTCCCCTTTTTTATGAATCTTATACACTCCCCCCTCAATTCTAATTGCCTTTCCCTGAACAATTGCCTTCCCAATTTTTCTTCTTGCAGATAAAAGCAGGCGGTGGAATGTTGGTTGGGAAATTTTCATATTTTTTGCAGCTTTTTTCTGCTCAAGGTCCATGAAATCCTTTAATCTAATTGCCTCAAATTCTTCCATATTCAGGATTACTTCTTCGCTTAGGATTTTCGACGTTCCAACTGGCCTGAAAATTACTGCAATTGGCTCAAATTCTATATTTTTTTCCTTCTTGGGTTTTCCCATATAATTTTCCTCAAATTTTTTTATTGAATATATATTCAAATAGGTTTATATAGCTTTCTTGTTCTAAAAAGTGGTTCAAAATGCAGTACCTATTTATAAACTATGCCCTCCACAATCAATAGTATGAACAAAGGCACCAGTATTTGGAAGATTGCTGCTTTTTTGGCTATTTTAATTTCTGTTTCTGGAGCGTTCATGTATTCAGAATGCCCGCAATGCGGAATGACAAAGCTTCTTGTTACTAAAGAAGATAATACAATTACTGCAAGTATTTTTGTAACAAATTATGAATATAACAAGCAAACTGATTCAGCTGCAGCTGCAAAGCAAATTCAGGACATAATGGCAGGTAAAGAAGGAATTGATGTTGCTGGATTAGGTTTCACAGTTCAAAATTTTTCAAAAGGAACATTCCAAACCTTAAAAGATGCAAAACTAGATTTTTATTATTCTGGCGCAGCAGGAAATACACCAATCCCAAACTGTAATCCAGCATATACTAAAGAAACTTTAGAATATGAATATTTAGATGATTCTGGAGCTACCCAAACACTTACCTTATATGCAGCTAAATGTACAATTCCTGAAGAGCTATTTGCTGGAAAATGTATGGATGTTTCCATTAATTTTCAGGGAAATGCAGAAGCATATCCAGCATCAACTGCAATAACTGTATGCGCCAAGAATAATGATCTTTTAAATTCATTAAGCGGTTCAGCAAACAGTCCAAATTCTTTAGCAAATATAATCCAATCCTACTCTGAAGATGAATCAGGCATATGTTTGCTTACAATGGTTCTTTTTGGACTTCTTGTTGCTTCAATGTTTTACACTGGAAAAAATCCATTATCTCTTTTAGATATTACTACTCCGAAATTACCTACTCCTAAGGGAGTTGGTTCCTCTGGAAGTATTGTTGCTCCCATGAGCTATTCAAGAATGGGCTCCAGATTAAAAGAAACAAATAAGTACATGGGTAAATTTTTCAGACAATATAATACTAATACAAATAAATATTTAACAACGCAAGGCCGTCCAGACCTTGCAGCCCTTATAGAACGGGAGTTTAAGCGTACTGGTAGGGAAAATGAACACCACCTAAAGGCCTTAGCTTATCGTTTTGCTGAGCGATCAGTTGCACATGGAGAACCATTAGATATGGCAAAATTAAGACAAATTTTTTCCCTTAATCCAAAAGATAAAGCAAATTATGGAAGAAATTTAAGAGAATTCCTTACTGATTTTCAAAGAAGAGGAGGAATAGATAATACAATTGGAATGCTGGCTGATTTGCATGAAATTGGAAGGATGCAATCGAAATTTATCGCAAGGATTGGAGGAGAATCTGACAGTGGAAAAGCACCTTCAGATTATCTATTGAAAGGCGCAACAACATTAATGACTCCCTTGCAGAGAGTTCCTCTAGTTGGGCTTTTCGTAACCAGTTCAATAAGAAATATTTTTTCCAGTTACCACTATTCTAAAAGATTTGTAAGAAGCGTAGCAAAAATACCTGGAAATGTTGTAAGTGTAATTCTTCCAGATTCAGTAAAAAGCAAACTACATGAAAAAGCAGAAAAGGGAGGATGGACCAAGGCACCAGTATTGAAAGCCTTGGATTGGTATCTAACTGCTTCCTCTGCTTCTGGAGTACACATTGGAAGACATATGCAAGTTCTTGATAAATTAAGTCAGTCTTATACTACTTGGGATGAGGCATCTTATGCAGATGTAAACACATATTTATTCCGTAAACTTGCCAGTCGATTGCATCCTGGAGAAGAAGAACTCACTAAAAATATGAATATTAATCAATTGAGGGATTTAGCTGGAATTTCCCATATGGTTGATAGAGTTGCAAATGACCGCGAGGCAATGCTTCGTTTAAGGGCATTAGAGAGCGGAGAAGGCATGGTAAGAAAAAAGAATGTCCTTACTTTACACGAAATATTTACAAGTACTTTTGAAGGAGTAACCAAACCTGAGGATATAAGATTAAGAAGAACCCTTGAATTGCTTAAAACTTATGTGAATGAAGCAGCAGTAAGCGGAAAAATGACTGAACTTCAAGCCTCAATACTTATTGATAAGATCCATGGAATAATAAATTCTTCCCTCTCTTCTCATGAAAAGCTTACAGAGATTTCCAAATTAGTAGAAAATAATCATGGTGCACTTGGATTAGACCAAACCCGCTTTGATATTATTCGAGAGGTTGAAAGAATAAGAACTACTGAAACTGAAGACTATAAGCGGGCACTATTATTAGATGAGTATATTCTGCGGTACCATGAGAATGCTAAGGCCAGCGGCGAGGGAGATTTTAATCTTCATGTTGGAAGAAATTCAATATATGAAGAAGGAACAACAACCAATACCTCTGCCTGGTCAACTTATTTATTCAATGAATATACACGAAATTTAGAAGCTGGAAATGGAGTTAGATCTCTTGAAGGAGAATCTTTACTCTCAAATGTAATGAAAGGAACGTGGGTTAAGCTCCTTAACCAAATGTACGGAATCTCAAGAGCAGAATTGGAAATGGATCCAGAAAGAAAAGCCCTTATGCAGATTATGGAAAGATATTTACATGAAATCTATTCTGGAGGAGATGCAGTAGCAAGAAAATATGGAAGTGCAAAAGTAATTCCCCAATATGAAAAATTAGCTCCTTATGGGTACGGTGCCCATACTTTAGCTTACTCTGGAAATGAGAAAGACGCAAAAAGAACCTTATTGCAACCTCTTTTATGCAATGCAGAGCTAGCATTTTCTAGAGATAAATCAGTAAAAGTAGTTGGAAACATTGCTGAATCCAAACCTCAAGCTGGCTGGTGGAAAATAGATATGAAGCAGTACTGGAATTTTGGTCCTAGTGAAAAAAACCAAATTTCCGTGAGTTATATTTCTTCCAAAATGTTTGGTGTTGCCAGATATTTGCCTTCATTAGTTGAATTTGAAAAAAGAGCATTTAGAGAAGGAAAAGAAGGCACTGAAAAAATAAAAGTATACCAGGCAGGTTTTCTTGAAAGAAGACTAACAAGCATGGTTGAAGAGTATAGGCCAAATTCCCTTAGCCATGGAGCGGAAACAATGCGATACTTCAAATCAGTGCTTGCTGAATATGTTAGAAGATATGCAGATGTTGCTGAAGAAGCAGGAGCAAAGAAATATCCAGGACTTTATGAAAGCCTTAAAAAACTCACAAATGAACAAATTCTTGAATTTATAGCTAAACCAACTAAGGGAGGCAATCCAGGAATAACTGCAGAATTTTTTGAAGGAATGTCCAAATACCTTAAACAAAATATTAATTATGATATTTATAAGAAAGGAGTATGGGCCCAGACAGGAGATGGAAGCATGGCACCTGTTGGTGTAGATACTCCTCTTGGTGACCATGATAGGGTTTTGAACGGTGTTCTTGTTTATAGAGATAATAAGGAAGCACGCTGGAAGAAATTTAATGTGGAAGCTGCAGATGCTCGTAAAACAATTGCTGGTTTGTCCCCAGAGTTAGCTAAAAATTATCATGAATTATCTCAAATAAAAGATTCAGGCGCATGGACAGAATTTTTGAATAATGTTGAGAGCAGCTATCATAGCAAATCACTTGGAGCTAAGGAATACATTACTGTTTTGTATAACTACAGTAGAACCACAGGTGATTGGTCCAGATTAAACTCACGAAGCGATTCCATAATGTTCATGAATAAAGACGAATACATGAAGAGGGGAGAAATGGCTTACCATGAAAAATGGTATGGAAAATTAGCTCACTATGCGCATATTACTGATGTTATTGATCCAGGTGCAAGAATTGCAAGAAGAGCATTATGGGGCATTGGAGTAGCTACAGAACAATTCATGTTGAATATGCTTGGAGGGACAATGAGGAATTTGGATGCAGTAAATGTCATTTCTGAAAGATATAGAGAACATGCTCAGCGTGTTGCTTGGAATATTTGGGGAGAGGAGGACGTTGCAAACAAATATCTTCCAAGAGGAACTGCCCGTGCACTTTCAAATGTTTCAATTGCATTATTTAGATTTATATGGGCATGGGAAACCACAGTAGACCGGCACCCAACGGGAGGTTCTTATGCATTGTATAAAAGATTCCAGGAAAGAACCTTATACCACTTTGGTCCAGAATCTCCTTTTCCTATAGGCATGTTGGTAAATTCTTATTTCAATCCAGACCAACAGCTAGCAATGAAACTCAATAACGTTGCACCAGTAGTAGCCAGATGGGTTATGAGAACTCCAGTAACAATGTTCAGAAATTATAAGGTAAGCATGATGGGACAAACAACTCCTTATGACCTTACTGGAAATCCAATGGATTCTTTTGCATCCACAGATGAAAGAACAATTGAAGGGCTGAGAGCAATAATGAATCCTTGGTTTGCAGGAGCTCAAGGTGGATTTGTTATGAATTATTTGAGAAAATTACTCCCAAAGTATTTCCATATCGGAGAAGAACTCCAGAGAAATATGGGAGGAGAAGAACACAGAAAAGGAGTGGGTGCAGCAGTAGAACATTTCTCTGATGTTTGGTCCATAGGTATACATGCAAGAGATTTGGATGCTAACCCGAATTTAAGCATTTTAGGAATACGCGGCAGTACTGATGCATCAGTAAGAACCTCAGAAATGCTTACACAAGAACAGAAGTATAATCCGAAAACCGGCGCTAATGAAAGTGTCTTCGGTGGATTTTTCGAAGGAGACCCTTACCTTGCAAGACAAGCATCTTCAAATGTAATCCGAAGGTTTGGTGCAGCTGGATTGAATGAACTGGAAAGAGAAAGTGAAATGTCCCATGCAGGACCCTGGACAAGAGTTTCAGGTTGGAGATATATGAATCCAGTTCTATTAGCCTGGCACTTTCCAGTAGTTGGAGTTAAAAACATAACACAGAAGGTGCAGAACCTTGTCGGGCAGTCCAGAGGCATAGGCTTCAGTCGTGCAGCTGCAGAAACTATGCATGGTATAGGCACACAGGTAGTTGAAGGTGCTAAAGAAGCTTATGTATTAATGAAGCCAGGAACTAATCTTATAAACTTCCCATTATGTCCTTACTGTCATCAAAGAGTAAGTGGAAGAGGAACAGCATGTAATAACCCGAGATGCGCCAGAGAAACAATGCAAAAACGGTGGACAAATCAACTTATTGATGAAGATATAAAACGTAAAGAAAAGGAAGCAAGAGAAGCTAAAAAAGGCAAGTGATTATTTAACTTCATACTGGCAAACAAAATCATGAATTCTAATTTTCAAAACAATATTACGTAATCGACCAAACTGTTCAGGTGCTAAAATGCAACAGCACTGGAGGGATGAACTTACTGGTGCAGCAGCAGGTAGAAGAAGACCATAATTGTTTATTTAAATATTTTTCCATTTAATTTACCCTCATGAATACCAAGGCATTGTTTCTTTCTTTATCCTTATTCTTATTTTTATCCGGATGCCTTAATGTATTTGAGGGATTTGAAGATTATACTAAATTTGAAACCTCCCCAGAATACGAGTTAAAGATGGAACTTAAGGAATGTCCAACTCAGAACTGTATATGCTTTGTTTGCAAGAGTAATACCCCCCTGACCCCCCCATTTAATCTTATTCTAAGTGCCTCTTTTAAGAAAGGAACCTGTTATTTTAAAGAAAATTGCGATGGAGAGGAAGTTCAAACCCTTATAAAAAGCACTGATGAAGGCCTTATGCCTTTTATGCTCGGAATTGGTCCAAGATTTGTAGATTTTGCAGATGCAAATGTCTATTGCAATAATACAATGAGAATGGCAGTTCAATGGCTTACTCCCAGATATCTTGGAGGAGAATATGTTCTTCCTGAGGAAGAGGTTGCAGAATGCTTGCTTGATAAGATGGTAATTCCAGTTTATGTATTATACAGCGAGAGTAAAAGTGTTAGTCCAGAGCAGGCAGAAGAGATCGCTGAAAAACTTAATGCTCAAGGACCAGTAATAATTATTGCTGAAATTGATTTTAATTCCAGCAATGAAGATACTATTCATGCAGTACAGAACCAAATACTCAGAATGAGGAGTAAATGTCCGCGAACAGATGCAAAAAATAATCCGTACTGCCTGCTTGCAGTTGCTCCAAAAATGGGAGATCAGGAAGGATTAGATAAAGTAATGTCTAACTCTTATGTTGCAGATTCAGTTGATCTAATCGCAGTAGGAGTTAATTCCCATTATTCTACAAAGTGCAGTGCTGCATACACATTTTATGAGGCAATGAACTTTTCAAAATATGCCCATTTCAAATATAATAAGCCAATTATCTGGCCATATATGCTCTTTGATCCAGGAGCAACAAATAAGGATGGAACCTGTACATGGGAAGAATACGAGGTAAGTAAGGCATATTATACATTCTATAATTATCTCCCGGTTTTTATTTCAAATGGGGTAATTGGAGCAGCAGCTTATGAATATTATTCCTCAGATGAAATTACTGATCCATTAAAATGTAATAATTGCGGATTAGTTAGCTTTGAAACAGGAACAGCTGCTCCAAAAGATCCAGCATTTTCCTCTTGGTTTTATGGCTGTCAAAAATATGGTGCTCAAAAAAATATAATGCCTGCAATTTTCTCTAAAGAAGATGGAGGAACCTGTAATTATTTAACAAATATTGGGTTGTTTGTGCAAACAGAGATTACAACTGGTTCTCCAGCCAGCATACTTGATGTTGAAGATGTAGAATCAAGAAGAATATTTACTTGTGTTCCCTGCCTTGCTTCATGTACTGAAACTGAAAGTGCAGAGTGCAACCCGTATGGAATTTCAGCTGCTTCAGGAGGCTCTTCAAAATGCGATGAATTTGAGGAACTCAATTATTGGGCTTCAATAAGAGGGCTTGATCCTTTATATGTTCGTGCAATCGCGTGGCAGGAATCTAGTTTGGACACAGAAAATCCTGAAAGTTCAATATGTGCAGCAAGTTATCCTGTTGCATTCTCGAAGAAAGCCTGTAATATTGCAAATTATCCTGTAATTTTGGATCCAAGCGGAGTTTGTGATGATTATATTCATGCACATAGCGATTATACTGGAAAAACAGGCGCAGATTATGTTGGTGTTGAGGATGGAAAGGTAACTGGAACTCCCTGGTTAGTAGATAAATACAATGGATATATTGCAAATGGAATGTCTCCAGAAGAAGCAATTATTGAACTTGAAAAAATTACAGGTTTAAAACCCTGCGGTTTGGGAATTATGCAGAATGTCCAGTACCCCTATGATATTGCTGAGGAGGAAAAAACTTGGGGTTCTGATAGTGCAGATTTAGAAATTCCTACTATGTGCGCCCCAGATGGAAAATATAATCCATATAATATCACACACAGTGCTTGTCTTGGAACTTATAAGCTAAAGTATAGATGGGAATATTTTGAAGGAATGATTAACAATGATCCTGTGCTTTTTGGAATTGATGATAATGATCCAGTAAAAATAAATTATGTGACTGGCTTAATTGTGGCTTACTCTTATCAGGGTGGATGGAAGGAGCAATGGATATCTGATTTTGTTTCACAATCAGAAACTGATCCGGAGTTATGCGACTATGATAATACTAAGAAGGAATGCTGCGGAAATAAAAATTTCATTACCTATATTTCTACATGTGCTGCAGGAAACAACCAGTATGGAGTTGATATTCTAGAGAAATATGTTTCTCTAAAGAATGCCTGCGGAGCAGAATATGGCTGTCCGCCTGCAGTTAACTATCAAAATATTGAAAAATTCTCAAAAGGAGAATAATCTTTCTCTCTTATTTTTTTATTTTCTTTTTCCAGTAATAAAAATTCCTCCTGCTTATTTTTAGTTTCTTTATTCTTTCCTTGTTTGTAATTTTTTCTTTCAAAACCTCTGAGAATTTTTTTGGATTGATTTCCTGAGGCCTTCCAATATACTCCTCGCAAACAATTATTTCAACCCCGCTTTCCTGAATAGCCTTCTTTACCTTATGTGGCATTATTCTTTCCACTCCTGGAAGAACAAATAATTTTTTTATTCTGGAATTATTCAGAAGGTAAACCAGTAAAGGAACACTTGCCTTGCTTCTGAGAAAAAATTCCTCCTTCTTCTTATTTTTATCTATTATTTGGAGAATTCGTACCCTATTACCCAAAAGATTAATCCTTTTTCTTAAGTCTTTCAAGGAACTCACGCCCTTTTCCTTCTTTTCCGTAGGCTTCTATATATTTTGCTCCTTGCTCAACATCTGCTTCCTTAATCTTCAAGTATTCAGCAACCCATTTTTTATCTTTTTTAGTATTTTTAAGAAGAACTCCTGCACCAAGCAGTTTGCTTTGGATAGTTGCAACCTTTTCCAGTTCAAACTTTTTCATTAGAATCTTATTTGCAGTCTTAAGTTCTTTTTCAAATCTCTCCAGATCATTAAACAATTCCAATTGTGTTTCGCTTGGATTTATAGTGAGCGTTGGATACAAATTATTCGAATTTCTCTCCTGTTTTGAGTTTAATAAATAGAATTTGAATATCGGGGAAATTAAAAGTCCAATTGCTTCTTTTTCCAGCTGTTTAAGCTCTTTTTCTTTTTTATCTTCTTTTCCTGTTTTACTCAAATAGCTTATAATTGCACTGAGAAGTGCAATCCTCACTGCTTTGGATCTAATGAGCGGGTATTCCTTGCTTCCAGTTCTTATATTAACTATATCTGCCTCTGGACCAAATGTTCTCGTAACTTTCTCTTCCATTTCTGTTTTATTTTTTATTTTTATTCTGAATTCCTGACCTTTAAATAAAACCGTAACTACGTAGATGGGAATGCTCTTTCCCCTTCCCTCCATTTCATCCATCATTTTTTTGTAAGTTCTTACTCCATTTACTCCTGAATTTGCAAGAGGATCAATATAATTTCCATCAATTGGAAGTTCCTCAACAACATCCCCATATCCCATTTTTAAGAAACTCTCAGCAAGCATGTGCGCTCCGATTGCAATATACGCTCTTCTAAGTGTTCCTTTTTTCAAATATGCAATCTGCCTAAACTGTATTACATGTTTCTTAATATCTGCAAGGTTATCTTCCTCATCCTCTTCTGCTTCTGTAAATGTTTTCTGAAGCAGTGCCTTGTATGGAGCATCAAAACCAGCAATAAGCATCCTTTCTTTAAGATCTTTTAAAATTTCCAGATTCTCTTTTTTATATCCTTTTCCAATTTCAACTAGTATATCCTGTGCTTCATGCAGCAATGCAATAGATGGCATTTCCCTCATGGTCATGATAACCATTCTTTATTCTCAATCTTCCTTTTAATATATTCGCCTACGAATTCCAGCCTCTTTCCCTGGAGTGCATCCTGTTCCAGCTTCTTTTTCGTCTTTAATACCATTTTTAGCTCTTCAACCCAGTCCTTATGCCTGTTTATCCAGGGGTAAGACATCATTTCCTGAGCCCTCTTTATGTCTACTTCTTTTGCATTTATAATTAGTTTTTTTAGGAAATCAAATTCCTCTATATCCCGCATAGTTACTCCTAAGAATTTAGCTTCAGGCAATGCAACATTTCTTCCCAAATATGCAAGATTCATGCTTCCTGTTTTAATTGTCCAATAAATATACCATCCCCATGCATCGCAGTCTGTAAGTACATAAACCGGAAGCCCGGCATCTGCAAGCTTTCTGAGAAGCCTTCTTGTTCCTCTTGATGCCTGGCCTTTTGGAGTTACTAAGATGCATTTTTCTTTTTTCCAAAACTGGTCTTCATTCAACCTCTGCCAAAGTGCATCCTTTTCCACAACCAGCACATACTTCGCTTTAATATCTATTAATTCTAATCCATTATCCACATCACTTGGAATCATCCATCCGCTTCTTCCCTGTTTTGCTGCATCTATTATATTTTCCTCTCCTCCGAAATTATCCTGTATTTTCATAGGTCCTGCAACTACTCCTTTTCTATCTGTAGTTAAGTTCAAATCTTCTCTTTTTACTCCAAGTGCTACTTCCAAATCTTCAATAAGTACATTAGATTCACTTTGCTCCTCAAATAAACTTTCATCTATATCTTCACCTAAGCTGAATTTTAGCTGGTAATAAAGACCTCTGATGCTCGTGTGCATATTTCTCTCTACAAAAGATTTGGTTTTGTTTGCAATTGCAACAGTTTGCATGAATGTTCTTGCCTGACCCACACTCAGAAATTTTCTTACCTCCTTTTTATCTCCAAGCCTTAAGCATCCTGCACCCTCATCATATCTAATATTGCTTCTGCTTCTCAGAGATGTTTCAAAAGTAGGGCTCTCCTTCTTATTGATTTGTTCGTACATTTGCTCTCCTAAACCAGTTAATTTTTGAAGAGTCGTATTCTGAATCTTACCTCTCTTTTCGCTCACATCTGTTTTGTCTGTTTTTTCAGCCATATACATAACCACCTACGTTTTTCAGATCAGTCCATCCTGCATTTACTTCTTTGATTATGGACATTGAGAACGACGACGTTCTCGATGTGTTCGTGACGCCAGAGAACTGTGTTCTCTGCGCCCATTGAAGCTGTTGCTTCAATCGGGACGCTGTTGCGTTCGCGACATAGACTGAGCCATCTAGAAATTGATTTTTCAATTTCTAGAGATGTGAACCAGAGTTCACAGTGAAATTTTTTATTTGGCTCAGGATAAATATT
>CAYYPF010000025.1:0-1701 GCA_964473475.1 Microcaldota archaeon
GAGCATTATACCTTTTCACTACTCCCCGCAGTGAACTCTCCATTGGCCCTCTTCCCAAAATTACTAAGTAACCTCCTTTTACTTTGCTCATTCCCTTAATTAAATATTCCAATCCCTTTTGCTTAATTAATCGGACATTTGTAAGGAACATTTTTCCTTTGAATCCCTTTTCTTTGAAGAAGCCATCCCAGTATTTTTCAGAATATTTTTTAGGATCATATAACTTAGGGTCGCACCCATTATGAATTACTGTTGTTTTTCCATTAAATCCTCTAGGAACAGTGCACTCAAGAGCACATTTACTTACCCCAATAATTCCATCGCACATTCGCATGAGCCTTTGCCCAAAGAAATTATCATAAAACTGCCCAAACGTATCAGTCCAGAAATCTATATTATTTGGCCTTGCGTTATGGATTGTAAGAAATACCCTAGCCCCATGCATCTTTGCAATCCTAGCTACGCTCGGACCAATAATAAATCTATTATGAATATGCACAATCTGAGGTTTCTCCCTTTCTAATATTTTATTTAAATCTGAAAAAAATTGTTTCATTAATGGGTAAGGCGGAGGTAACGGTGGAGGAAGTTTGTATAAAATTCTAGCCGGAGTTCTGCTTATTCTTACTCCTTCAAACATTTCTTCAGGAGCAGTCCCTTTCATTTGCGCGCACAATACAGTCACTTCATGGCCTTTTTGTGCAAGCCTTTTGGAAATTTGCCTCAAATGTTTTTCTGTTCCACCGTAGTATGGGTAGTAGAATGGGTTAACCATTAGAATATTCATACTCTCTAATGAGGAAAGAAATTTTATAAACTAATGGGCAATGCTTAGGTTTTTAATTTGCAACGGACCATTAACGTCTATGTATCCCGAGTCAAGTAAAAAACCCGACTCGATCTATACTGAACCAAACGAGATAAAACCAATAATCGTAAATTGGCATTACTTAGTTGGTTCAGCATATGGTGGTAGAAATGGCATCTGAGGGTTCGGCCAATGTTAAAGCACTTTTCTATATAGAGCCTAAAGAAGAGCATAATAACGTGCAGCATATCGGATGCAGGCTACTCATAACCGAAAAACTTATTCATGCTGGTTTTACTAAAGGAGGTGTATTTAATCTTCCTGATGGCCGTGTTGAGGTTGTTCTTGAAGGGGATAAAAAGGATATAGAGCTTTTTCATGAAGGAATACAAAAAGACATAGTCAAATTGCTCGAAGCAAGAACGCAGGATACGGAAAGATTGAAGCGAATGATCGGAAATCCCGGAATCACAGTGTCCCAATTGGAATATAAAAACAATCTTCGCATTTTGGATATCGGCCTTTATAGCCATTCGCTTGAGGTGGCTCAACTGGAAAAAGGCGTAGATGTTTATTATGACTTGACAGATGCAATCAAAAAACTGACAACACTCATAGATAAAAGAATAAAATAGTAGCTCTGCATAGAAAACTAATTTTTAAAGTTTATCGGAGTATGATCGGGCAAGCAGAATATATTTTTCAATATTTTTCCTTGCCTCCTCGTTCGGATGTTGTGAATAAACAATTGCACCAACCTTTGCTCTTACATTTGCTCTATAACACTTGTAAAGGTCTAGGAGGTCTTGAAGTCCAGAGTCTTGGGATACTCTTGCATACTCTTCTACAAATATTTTACTCAAATCTTCCCTTCCCTGAGCCTCAAGGTCCAT
>CAYYPF010000025.1:1801-10991 GCA_964473475.1 Microcaldota archaeon
CATTCACGTACTCTTCCATCCCTTTGCCTTTTTCTTAGGAGTTCTTTATTTTTTTCTATAAATGAATCTGCTTTTTGAATAATTGAATCAACTGCTCCTCCTTTTCCGCAGGCCTTTTCAATTATTTCCCTAACTCCTCCAAGATCATCAAACTGTTCCTTAAACATTTCTGGAGAATTAAATTTTTCATCTTTAATTATTTTTATTTTTGAATGAAATTCTGCAACAATTCCTGCAAGTTCCTTTACCTGTTCTTCACTTACTTCTCCTTTTGGAAGTAATCTGTTCATCATCTTCTTCTGAGGAAGTCTTTTCATTTTAACTGCATACTCAACTATTTTTTCTCCTATTTTTTGAGGAACTGCTTCCAAATAAACTTCAGGTGCAAGTCTTTTATTTAATCTAACTTCTTCTTCACAGTAGAATTTCCTTTTTTCAAGAGTAGAAAAATCCAGGAATGAAAATTTAACTGGTTTTTTGATTTTATATACAAATTCTCTTCCTACAAAAACCCAGGAAATGTGCGTTTGCACTAGTTCATATTTTTTCTTTAGTTCTTCTAGTAAAATATATCCTTCAATTTCTTTAATTCTTTCTTCCTTTTCCTTCGAAGTATCAAGAACAAGATGCTCTTCTCTAATTTGTTCAAATTCTTTTTTTATTTTCTTATAAACTTCAAAATCTGCCTCGCTCACTCCCTTTCTTCTATTCGCAATTCTTTCCTTTACTATTTTTTCATCTAAAATACATTCAATTATTACAAATTCAGAATTATTTTTCTTTGCAATAGTAATTGCATCATTTCTAGTTTTTTCCTTGTAAAAAGTAGCATCAATAATTACAACTTTTTGATTTCTAAGTTCAAATCCAGCTTGTTCAAGCATTTTTGAATACACGAGTTCCTTTTCTTCTGCTGAATATGTTCTCTCATTCCATAATTCTTTCCTAATTATATCGCTACTTAGATGAACTGCCCCAAATTCCTTTGCAAGCTCTTTTGCAACTGTGCTTTTTCCTGTTCCCGGCAATCCAGCAATAATAATTAGCATTATTTTTTCCTCTATCTTTAGTAAGCATCATCATGATGCACAAATTTTTCGAATGAGATGTACCTCTCTTTTAAAAAAACTCTGAACACCAGAACAAAACTTTTATCGATATGAACCCGTTTATAGTCGCTCAGATCATGGCGCAGATTTTTGTAATGCTGTATGGATATTTCATCTTGAGAGACTATTTCCTTTATTTTTTTGTTTATTATCAATGCTCTTGGTTTATCTTTTTTTGAAAGTTTTAGTAATGTTTCCCTTAGACTATCCGATAAATCAAAGCTGAATGTCACTCATCAACACCGCTAAGTTTATCCAGCTCTTTTATGGTCATTTTTCTCATTCCATATTTTTTAATGTGCGCATTGCTTGATGCGATTATATCTTTTACAAATTCCTCTTTAACCTTCTTTTCTAGAAATTCCTCTCCACACATATCTGCAAGTTTATTCAATGCCTCAGATTTATTCTTAAGGCCGAACATTTCCTTTATTACTCCTAGAAGACGATTTGTGTATTCCTCTATCTCCAAATTTAAAGTCGTAGTCATAACATCACCAATCATTATTATATATACTGTTTAATAACAAAAGGTTATTTAAAGTTATGTGTAGTTATTTCTTCTTTAAAACAACAAACATATGGTCCTTATCAAAAGGCTCTAGTTTCATTTTCTCCAGGAGTTCAAATTCTACACTCAGCTCCTCAAGAACTCTTTCAAATATTTTCTGAGGTTCAACTAATACGTCTATACACTGACTCTTTATTGCAACCATTGCAATTCCTTTTGGTTTTAGGAACATTTTTGAATTTTTAATTAAAATATCTGCCTGGTCTGGCTGGGCAACATCCTGGTAAAGTACATCTACTTGCCCAATTTCTGCATATTCTTGTGGTTGTCTTGCATCTCCTAGAATTGGTGCAATGTTTTCTCTTTTTTCTGCAATTTGAATTAGTTTATTCATTATGTGTGGAGAAATTTCTATGGAATATATCTCCCCACTAGTGCAAATATCCGAGAGATGAGAAATTGTAGTGCCTGCAGAAGCACCCAAATAAAGAATTTTTGAATCCTTTTTGAATGGCCAAGTCTTAAGCCCTTTTCTAATTGCTCCTGAGAGCTTGCTCCTAAATGGATCCCAAGCTCTAAATTCCTTTTCCCCTTCCTTAATTATCCGCTCTCCATACACAGACATTTTAGGAACTAGGTTTAAGGTATAAAGGAATTTTTCTTTTGAATATACTCCGAAAAATAATTCCTGCATATACGCCTTTTTCATTATATTAGCCCAATATTAGAAACCTTATTCTTAAATTCCTTTGAAATATCCAAACTGAACTGGTTCATTATTTTTCTAATATTCGAGTTAGGAACTACGATAAAATTTACAATAAGTTTTATTTTTCCATCTTTAACCCCAGTAACAAAAACCTTTGGCTTATAATCATTGAAAACATTCTCTAATTTAAGGGCTGTTTTTCCGCATATTACTGAGAGTTTTTTCTCTGTTTCTGCTAGGTCATTTCCTTCAATTTCTACTTCCAGAGCCATTAAATTTCCATCTGAAAAAAAACTGTTTCTGAATGGTTTTTTTAAGAGGTACGAATTTGGAAAGGTCATGCTGGTGCCATTCAAATCTCTTACAATTGTATACTGATTCAAAACCCGTTCAACAAATCCTTTATTTCCATCTATTTCTATATAATCCCCTTCCCTTATATAACTGTCAACTAGCTGTAATCCCGCTATAATATTTTTCAATTGTTCATAATATATAATGAACAAGAAAATCAGTATCAAAAATCCCATTAATGCAACTACAGAACCAATATCACTGCTTAAATGGATTATTATCAGGAGAGCAGCAACCCCATAAAGGATTATTCCTATAACCCTTTTAATCAATGGAATGATTCCAGCAAGGAATGTTGCTTTTTTCTTGGTTTCCATGTAATATCTGTCCAGAATGTTCAAGATTATCCTTGCCACTATTCCGATTACTGTTATAATAAAAAATATGCCCCATATCTTCTCAAGTGTCCCGCTCATCACGCTTTCATCGTAGAATGAAATCCCCAGATATATACTAATAAGGAACATAACAAGCACTACTGATCTGTTCACTTCTTTTAATATTTTAGGTATAAAATAAAACTTTGATTTTGAAAAAAGTGATTCTGAAATTCTTAAAATCATTCCCCAAATTATTGATAGAACTATGAAAGAGCCAAAAAATATTGCAACTCCATCAACGACAGGATCAAATAATATCGAAGTGTTTATATCCATAAATGCCTTTCTTTCACAAAGTATAAAAATCTATTCTGTATTCTTGTGTTTGTGAAAAAAACTAAAAAAACAATGATTGGGCTGGAGGTTGAGCTTTTTACCCTAGACTCTGATGGAAACCTGATTCATGAATCTGATCGGATTTTTGAACTTCTGAAAGGAAGGAACGTATCCCACCACCTGAGAGAAGAGATTTCTTTTTCTATGGTTGAGCTGGGTGCAAAGCCAGGAGAGCATGTGCGCTCAACAGCAAGAGCTTTTCTAGAAAACCTGAAAACAATTGTTGAGGTTGCTGAAAAAAATGAGATTTATCTCCTTCCTTTAGGATGCTATCCAGCCAAGAGTATTCCAAAATTTAGAAAAAAACCTTGGTATGACCAGCAAGTCACTCTTTTTGGAAAAAAGAAGATGCGCTATGCAGAAAAGGTGTGCGGTTTTCATTTTCACTATTCCCTTCCAAAAGGAATTGTTTCAAAGAACCTTGGAAGTATTAAATCGTTGAAACGCTCTGTAGCAAAGGATGTTTTCATCAATCAATATAATTTTCTTGTAGCTTCCGAACCAGCATGCATTACTTTTTGCCAATCAAGCCCATTTGTTGATGGAAGGCATTTTGCAAAGGATTGCAGGACAATGTTATACCGGGATCTTTCAATTCCAGGAGAAGTTTATGGTCTTTACTCCAGTGCCCCTGCAATTGGAGGGCTTCCGAACTATGAGTTTACACTTGAAGACCTTAGATACCTTGCAGGAAAACGAAAGGGCATTTATCTAACCATGCTTCAGGAAAAGGGGATTAAAATTGGCGAGGTTGCAGCATACCCAGAATTAAAGTTTATGTGGGGCCCAATACGCATAAACAAGATAGGAACTTTCGAGTGCCGTGGCCTGGATATGAATCATCCCCAATATTTGTTCGGGGTTGCCTCTCTTCTTAAGCTTGCATTGGAAGAAATTAAAGAACAAAACCTTCAGACCTTGCCATCAGATATTGGGATAAATGAACCCTTTAAGACTGAGGGAAATATCGTTTATCTTCCTCCTTTTTCAACAGTAAAATCTCTTGAGCTTCTTTCAAGTAGATATGGGTTTGACAATTCTTCAGTTTATTCTTTTTGCCGTGCATTATTCAATTTTGTTTCTAATGTTTCTGGGAAAGGGAATTCAAATTTCCTTAGTATCATAAGGAAAATGCTAGATGAAAAAAAGACAGTTTCTGATGATATCCTTGGTTTGGTGAGAAAGAATGGATACGATCCAAAAAACGTTCCTGACGAGTTTCTGAAATATATTGCAGCATACCATGCAAAAAAACTTTCTGATGAGATAGAACCAACGATAAAACTGTATTCTTCCTTATTCGATACTTTAGTTCAGGAAGTGTAAAGAGCTTTATTTTTTTCTTTTATATATTGTTCAATGACTTCCAGAATCGCAATCCTTAATTGCTACGATGCCCTATGCAGCCTTTTTAGATTCAAAGAGGTGAACGTTGGAGAAAAAGAACTCCTTTCCTTAAGAATAGAATCCTTTTCCGGAATTAAAGTTGATTCTTTTGATATTACCCGAGAAGAATTTCCAGAGGGGGATTATGATGCGTATGTAATCTCAGGGTCTCACTGTAATCCAGATCGGGATTCAATATCTGAGAATCCATGGATGAGGGATTTACTTTCTTTCATAAGAAGATTTCATGAGAAAAAAGTCCCCATGCTGGGAATCTGTTTCGGTCATCAGATGATTGCTGTTGCTCTTGGAGCTAAGACCTTTGAATTGCCAGAGTTTGAAGTTGGATTCAAGAAAATGGTCATTCAGGATGAAGGTAAAAAAAGTCCTTTATATGCCTCAATTCCGGAGGAATTTTTTGCAGTGTTTTTCCACAAATGGGCAGTATACCGAAACTCCCTGCCATTTGGATCCAAATTATTAGTCACAAGTCCTGATATTCCAGAGCAGGCAGTTTCATTTTCTATTGAAAATTCATATGCAGTTCAATTCCATCCAGAACGAGTTTCTGCAGATGTACAGGTAATGATCGGGAATAGAGAAAATATGTTCGAGAAAGGGAGAAAATTCAATTATAAAGAATCCTCTAATGCAAATGTAATGGTCTTGGAAAATTTTGTAAAAAGAATTGCAAATAAAACAAAAAAATAATAAATAAAAGGCTATTTCATTTTTCCCATTAGGAAGAGCATAATTGCCTTTTGTGCGTGCAATCTATTTTCTGCCTGGTCAAATACAATGCTCTGAGGACCATCAATTACTTCTGCAGTTTGCTCATATCCTCTTAGTGCTGGAAGGCAGTTCATGAATACTGCATCTGGTTTTGCATGCTTCAGTAATTCAGAATTTACCTGGAAAGGCATTAGTTTGTTTACTCGTTCCTCTTTCTTTGCTGGATCAACATGGTAGCTCATCCAAGAGTCCGTATAAATTGCATCTGCTCCTTTTACTGCTTCAGCTGCATTGTGAACTATCTCTATTTTACAACCATTTTTTTCTGCAATTTTTATAGATTCCTCAATTACTACTTTTTGAGGAGAATATTCCTCTCCTTCTGGACAGCCAACTGAAATATTCATTCCAACCTTTGCGCATCCGTGCATTAAGGAATGAGTAACATTATTGTTTGAATCTCCCAAGTATGCAAGCTTCAGTCCCTTTAGTTCTCCTTTTTTCTCCTTAACTATCTGCAAATCACATACAATCTGGCAAGGATGGGAGAAATTTGTGAGTGCGTTTATTACTGGAACCCCTGAATGCTCTGCATATTCAACTATATCTTTATGCTCAAACAATCTAGCCATTACAATTTCACAATACCTTTCAGCAGTTCTTGCAGTATCTGCAATTGATTCTTTTTTACCCATTGGAGAATTAGCAACATCATAGTAAATTCCATGGCCGCCCATTTGGGTCATTCCAACTTCAAAACTCAATCTGGTTCTTAGGGATGGCTTTGCAAAAATCATAAGCAAGGTCTTATCCTTCATTGCAGTTGCATATTTCTCTGGGTTTTTCTTGATTTCAATTCCCCAGTCAATTAATTTATTTAATTCCTCATCTGTTACATCAGTTACATCTAAAAAATGTCGTACCATATTCCCACCGTAAGTGGATTATATACAATAATTTAAATACATAATTACTAGGGTTATATTTTCACTTCTGTTTCTTTCTTATCCTCTTCGCTTGCCTTAAAATACTCCTCTTCTTTCATTCCAAAAATCATTGCCATGATCGTATCTGGAAAAGACTTTATTCTTGTATTATACAAAAGAATTGAATCATTATAGAATTCCCGTCTATCTGCTATTTGGTTTTCCATTATAGCTAGTTGCTTTTGCAATTCAAGGAAACTATTACTAGCTTGTAATTTTGGATAATTTTCTGCAATTGCAAATATTGATCGTAAGTTTGCACTTATACTCTCACTTATGTTTGCTTTTTTTGAGATTTGCACTTCATTCATCATATCTGTCCGCAATTTTGTAATCTCTTCAAGTACATTTTTTTCATATTTTGCATATCCTTTAACTGTTTCAACCAGGTTCGGAATTAAATCTGACCTCTGTTTTAGCACAACATCTATGTTTGCCCAGGCCTTATGGTTATTATTCTTCAATTGGATTAATCCATTATATGTAGAAACTATATAAAAAATTAAAAAAAATCCGAAAATAATCAGAATCGAATCAAAAAAAAGTGTTTCAGCCATCTAAATCCCACATCTCATTGTTTAAAGCCTAATAAAATTATGATGCCTATAATTAAAAATATGAGTCCTATACCAATGTTTGCCAGTACCTCTTTGCTTATTTTACTATGGACCTGTTTTTCGCTTGAATCGCTCAAGTACATTACCCCCCCATTTCCTTTTCTTATTACTAGATTCTCATGACCTATTACACCAGTTGCTCCTTCTATTGGGTAAACCTCTCCGAGTACATAAAGTGCGTCTCCGTCTCTGAGTAAATATTCTCGTATTCTTAATTTAAGACCAGAATATAACTTTACCTTTTTTTTCTTTTCCTCTGGAAGTGCTTCTATGAATGCCAGTGCTTCTTCGCTTAATTTTTCTCTTTTAAAACCAAGGAATCCTTTATCTGTAACATACCCAATATATTCAAAATCATAAGGAAATGGTTTCTGAGCATTTACTGGATCAACAGTGATTTTTCCAGTTTCATCCTCCAGATAAAATTTATTTGAGGTTTCTAGTTCTAAAACATCTTTCCAGCCGCTGTTTTTTCCTGATTTATAATATTCTACAGTTATTTTATGGTACGCACATTTAGTCTTTGTGACTAAACCCACTGTTTCTTCTTTTATTCTTACCTTTCCAAATAATTCCGCAAGTCCGATTGCAACGCCTCTAACCTTGGAAGTAGGCGTATTTTCTATTTTCTTGCGCAATAAATAGCTGTTTAGACCTACAGCAATCATGAATATTCCAGTAATAGTTAAAACTATTCCCAATGCCATTAGTTCTGCCATAAGTTTCTCCATATATTTCTCTTTATGTTCAGCTTATTTTTAATTATTATTCCCATTCCAATTGTTCGTAATTATTAAAAATATGCGCCCTGTTAGTATCCTATGAAGAAAATATTCCTGTTGCTTTTGCTTGTTGGATTTTTATTCGCAGATATCGGACCCTCGCCTAGCACTCCTTCAATTATAGTGAATATAACTGAAAATGGGGAACCGTACCTAGAGACATTTGCTCTTACGTATGTATGTGCCATTCCACCTGATGGGGGAGAGGGCAGTACAATGGGAGAACGGGAAGTTATTTTCTTGTGCGAAGAAGGGGCTTGTTCAAATAATGGAGACTGGTTCTACAAACTGAATCCCTGCTTCTCAGATGCTGAAGGTTATTTTAAATATGAATTCAAAGGGAAAGATTACGAAACAGCTAAGTTCTCCATTGGTTCCAAAACAACTTGGTTTGAACTGGAATTAACTACTGGGAAATTAAAGGGTACTGGTATAGGAGGTAATGAAAACGGTTCTTGTTTGTCCTTATTCATATTTATTGGGACTGCACTATTTGCACTAAGGATCTGAGATGGATTTTTTTCTTGCACTTTTTCTCACGATCTTAATAGAACTAATAGCAATACTTTTGATTGTAATTAAGGTTAAACTCACGACAGTTTTTACGTACGTGTGTATTGCAAATTGCATTACCCTTCCGTTTGTATGGTTTGTTTTTCCACAATTTATTAGCAGTTATTATCCTGTGCTTATACTTTCTGAGATTTTTGCAGTCCTCTTTGAAGGAATATTCTACTCACATTTTCTTAAATTAACTCTTAAGAATGGATTAATGATAAGTTTTATTGCAAATTTAATTAGTTTTTCAGTTGGGTTTTTTATACTATGAGCACTATCGTTCAATTAAACTGATTTTTCCATTATCCAGTTTTACTAAATCCCCGTCCTTAAATACTTTAGTTGCATCCTGTGTCCCAATTATGCACGGCTTTTTCATCTCCCTTGCAATTATACATGCATGGCAGGTAATCCCACCTTCATCTGTAACAAATCCAGCAGCTTTGCGCATTGCAACTGTCATATTAGAAGTAGTCATATTAGTTACAAATATATCTCCTTTGTTTATTTTATGAATATCTTCTTGGCTTAGGATTATTTTCACAGTTCCGATTACTGTGCCTTTGTAAGCTATTTTCCCTTCAACATGTTCCCTCATTTTATATGAAGCGAAATATTGTTCTATTAATTCTTCATTTTCCTTTCCAGTAATAACTCTAAAACCTTTTTCATCACTGATCATTGCACAGGCTTTTCTCCGTTCTTTTATTTCTTCTTTTGAAGGAATTTT
>CAYYPF010000026.1:0-9230 GCA_964473475.1 Microcaldota archaeon
ACCATCTCTAAGACACCAATACCGAAATCAGCATTACTTAGTTGGTTCAGTATACTCGATGAAGAATTAATCTTTAAATACTTTCCCTGGCCATTCTTCAAGTTATATATGGCCAAAAGAATAGCAGTACTTGACCGCACCCTTTGCACAAGGGATATTTGCGGATATGTATGCATGAATGTATGTCCAGTGAATAGGATGGGCAAGGAATGCATAATCAAAGAAAAATCAACTGGATTCCCTGTAATTTCAGAGGATTTATGTATTGGTTGCGGAATATGCCCAAAGAAATGCCCAGTTTTTTGTATAAAAATCATCAATTTAACTAAAGATTTAGAAGAACCAGTTTACCAGTATGGGAAAAATGCCTTTAGGCTCTATTCCCTTCCTCTTCCAAGAGGAGATTTAGAAGGTGCAATTTCCCTTGTAGGCAAGAATGGAATTGGAAAAACCACTGCATTAGAGCTTTTGAGCGGACATTTAATTCCTAATTTTGGGGATTTTGAAAAAAAATACACGCTTGCTGAAGTTTTAGATTCAGGATATTTCAAACCCCAATTTAAAGATTATTTCTCCTCTTTAAAAGATAAACTAAAAATAAGTGTAAAACCCCAGTATGTGGCTAAGTTAAGAGAAGTATTCAAGGGAAAAGTCTCAGCACTTTTGAAGAAATCCATTCCTAAAGAGAAAGTTAAAGAAGCAATTGAAATTTTTGAGATGGAAAATATCCTAGACCGGGAAGTTGAGCATTTAAGTGGAGGAGAATTACAAAAATTAGCTATTGCAATTGCATACTCTAAAGATGCGGATATTTACTATTTTGATGAAGTTACAAATTATTTAGATATCGGAGAGAGATTAAGGGCAGCAATTCTTTTGAAAGAATTTTCCTCAAAGAAACCTGTTCTTTTAGTTGACCATGATCTAACTATTCTGGATTATGTAAGTGATTATGTTTACCTATTTTATGGAGAGGAGAGTGCTTATGGTATTGTCTCATCTCTGAAAAGTGTAAGGAACGGGATTAACGAATACTTGAAAGGATATCTTACAACAGAGAATATGAGAATTAGAGAATATGAGATTACATTTTCTTCTAAGAGTGAAGGGGAAACAAAATCCAAAACTATGTTCACTTATTCTGCATTGAAAAAATCTTTTCTTGGGTTCAAGTTTTCTAGTGATGCTGGAGAAATAAAAGAAGGAGAGATTATAGGCATAGTTGGAAAAAATGCCTTAGGAAAGTCAGTATTCATGAAAATGCTCGCAGGAATAGAAGAACCAGACGAGGGTGAAGGTGCTTCTTTTACAGTTTCTTATAAACCCCAGTATTTAGAAGCAGAGAACATTAAGGTAAAGGATTTCCTTTCTGGAGGAAAACTCAATCATTCAGTTTTACAAAATGCAATTCGTGAGCTTCAACTCTCTCCTCTAATGGAAAAGAAAATGAATAAACTAAGTGGAGGAGAACTCCAAAGAGTTGCACTTGCAAAAGCAATAAGCATAGAAGCTCAAGTTTACTTATTTGATGAGCCTTCTGCATTCTTGGATATCGAGCAGAGGTTTGCCTTTTCCAGACTCTTAAGGCATGTAATAAGCGATTCAGGAAAAAGTGTTTTTGTAGTTGACCACGATGTTATATTCTTAGATTTTATTTCAAATAGAATTATTCCTTTTGAAGGGGAGAGTTCAATTAAAGGGCATGCACTTAGCCCTCAGCCTAAGAAAGAGGGAATGAATAAGTTCCTAAAAATGGTTTCAATTACAATGAGAAGGGATAAGGATTCGAATAGGCCGAGAATTAATAAGCCTGGAAGTGTTTTGGATCGGGAACAAAGAGAAGAGGGAAACTTTTACTACTAGCTAGCCCTATTTTGTTGTCTGCCTTGGGCCTATAGCTCGTGGTTTTGGTTCTTCAGGAACTTTTCCTTTTCTTGCTTTTAATTCTGAGATATCCTGTGCTGGATTGAGTGGATTATCTTTTCCGAATAATCTTTCTCTTATGGTTGCGTATCTTTCTTCATTCGTGACTCTCTGTGCAACTTCGTCCCTTAGCTCTGGGTTGCTTCTAATTATTCTTGCAATTAAATCTAAATATCTTGTATATCTTTCAAATATTGCAGCCGAATTAGGATATTTGCGCCCAAATTGCTCAAGATCGTCGTAAGTAACTAGGTTTGTAAGAATGAAATAACGCATTACCTCCATTCTTTCAAAAGGGTACATTCCGATTTCAAATAACAGTTCACTGATTGTTGTTGGCGAATCTCTTAATATCCTTAATGGACCTCCAAGTAGATAATCTAAATATTTGGGATCATCTGTTTGATATTTATCAATGAGTGCCCTCATTTGTTCTGCTAGATTATCCCTTAATTCTTGTGGAATTTCTATCTTTTTGGCCGCCTCAGTATATGCATCCCAACTATGGTCCCTAGGATTTCCAGTAAATAATTGTTCTAAAGACGTTTTGTAAGATCCAGTTGGTTCTGCTCTTCGTTTTCTCTCATGTTCATTTAGCGAACAGATTTTTTCTACATATGACCCTAATATTTCTGTAATAATTATCGTAACAATTCTGGTACGACTTTGGGAGTTCTTATCCTTTAGTGCATTAATAATTCTGCCAAATGAGGGTCCATTATGTGGTATTTTTGTCAGCATCTCAGCTGCTTTTTCTCTAGTCTCTTCGGCTATTGATACTCCTCTTTCTGGACCTTGAGTATGAACATCCCGTAGCGCATGTACCAATCCACCGGTTATTTCAAAAATGGAGTAATGACTTTGATCATAACGTCCATTGATTGGGTCATATCGTGATTCATAGTATAATATTTTATCTGGGTCTCGTACAATCTCTAAAAGTTGTTTTACCTCTTCCTCTCCAAATGCATGAAGCGTATACTCAAAACCCGCAATTACTTGAGCAAATTTTAAGCCTAATTCCTGATGTGGGGCACATATTACATATCCCTTTTTTAATTTCCAGTTCGCCCACTCACCATATATGTCTGCAAGCACTTGTTTTGCTTCCTCAGGGTCGATAATAGGTTTATGTTCCATAATTAGCTAACCTTCTTCCAAAAAATTATTTTGCAGGGAAGTGTTTTTATTTCTATACTGTTATGTAATGGCTATGCCCTTTACCCCTTTTCACTTTGGAATTGCTCTTCTTCTTTGGTCACTCTTTATTTTCTTGGATCCAATTGCATTATTCATTGGTTCAGTAATCTTAGATTTAGAAGGAATCTTATGGTTTTTCGGCTTGCATGACCAACCTCATGGAATTTCCCATACAATTTTTTCTGCAGTTTTGGTTGCATTCATTCTTGCAATATTCGTAAACAAATTTTACAAAAGGAAAAAGACTTTTCCAATTATACTCCTCAGTTCTTTAATCGGAACTTTCTCTCACATTCTAATTGATTCAACTATTTATCCAGAAATGAATCTTGCTTGGCCATTAAATTATTGGAATCCTTTATTCGGTTTAATTTCTCTTGGAGATGCTTACATGTACTGTGTTTATGCATTTGTAATAGGATTAGTACTCTTAGGAGTAAGGAAGTATGTTGTCAAAAACTACTAACTGGTGGCTTGCTTGTTTTTGACAGATAGAGATTCCGCCGGAGTGGAATCTCTGGATTTGAAACACAAACCCCTATAATTATTACCCTTTCCTTCCATATATACTCTAATGGAAGAGCTTGATCCTGAACGTAAGCTTAGAGTTTACGAACTAATTATCTCCAGATATAAGGAAATAATCAATAAAGAAGAAAGCCGTTCTTTATCTGAATTAAGGCAAAAAATATCTCCTTACGATGAATTTACAAAATCCTTAGTTGAAAAGTTAATTCCTGAATTGCAACCATATTCCTATGAAAAACATTTCTTTTCTGCATTGCAGAAGTGTATTGATTACATAAAAGAAATTCATAATCTAAAGCTCCAAATAAACCTGACAATGAGTTTTAAGGAAATAGATGAATTAAAGGCAGGACCAGTATTGGATCAGGCTCTTTTATTCTGCTCACTCTTAAGGGCCTTAGGTTCCCCAGATGCAAAAGTGTACGTTACCCAGGCAAAATATTATGTAGGATTTAAATTCAGCGAGGAATCTTACCTAGTTGATCCAGAAAGCGGAAGCATCCTAAGAGGCGCAGATGCAGAGAGTGCATTCATGGAAGATAAATTAAAGTGCGCATTCAATGATCTTTATTTTGAAACTTTTGAAGAATAATATTACACTTGCTTTAATTGTGTCAATACCAAGGCTATAATATAAGCAATATACAACAGAACAAGAATTGCTCCTCTTTTCTTTCCTATCCAATCAGTGCTTTTTAATATATAATATAACGCCGTACACGCAATTATATTGAATAGTAAATAAACATGTGCGATATTTACATCAAAAACAATTGGATGAATAACTGCTGCAGTTCCAAGTACAAGCGTTGTGTTGGTCATTACACTTCCAATTGCATCTCCAATTGCAAGGGCATACTTCTTCTTTCTGATTGCCTGCAAATCAACTGCAAGTTCAGGAAGTGAGGTTCCAATTGCAATTATTGTTGCTCCTATAAACCCTTTTGCAATATCCATTTCTTCTGCAAGTTCTGATGCGTTTTCAACAATTAGAACTGAGCTGTAAATCACAACCAATACTGAGATAAAAAATATTATGAATTCTTTTCCTGCCTCTTTTTTACTTACGTGATTTCCGTTTTCAACTCCAACTTTTTTCTTGAGTATATAATAAGCACACAGAACATATAATATAAGTAGAATAATTCCAACGGTATTCTCTATAGTTGAAGTGAATAGCAATACAAAAGCAACAATTGAACTTATGATTAATATGGGCAATATAGTATCAAATTCCTTTTTCTTTACCTTGAATCCATAAACAAAAGCAACTACTCCTAAAATAAGAAATATATCAGCTATGTTTGATCCGAAGACGTTTCCTAGAGAGATCGCCCCCTCCCCAATAGAGGAAGAAACAACAGATACTGAAAGTTCAGGTAAGGATGTTGCAGTGGAGATAAGAAGGAAACCAATTGCCAGATGGCTTATGCCAAAGAACTCAGATATTTTTATGGAACTATTTACTACATAACCAGATGATTTTGCAAGTATTGCAATGAATATAATCAAAAATAAAATATTTGCCAGGATCATTACGCCACTCAGGATTCTTCAATATAACGTTCTAACTCATCCTTGTCATCAATATCTTCCTTTTCTGCCTTTCCCCTAATCTCCTCCTTTTTTTTCTTATTCTTTTTATCTTTCACAGCGTTATTATTTCCTTTTTTTTCTTCAGGTTTTTTTCCACTTCTATTAAGAGGTACAAGAATCGTTGTAGCTATTATACTTAGCACAATTATGTAAAATGCCATTTCAGGGAAAAATGAGAGCTGTGAGGCAACTGAAGTAAGATATTCACTTGGTTGTTTTGCAATGGCATCCATTACTAATGTAAGCGGATAAGTTGCAAGAACTGCAGTTGCCAGTCCACGCGGATTGATTGAAACAAGTATCTCTTTGTACTCTGCAAATGGGGATTTCCATGTTGAAAGTGCTAAGGAACTATATCTTAGGATATACAATGCAATTAACAATAAAATTGCATACATGAGATTAGTTATGCTCCCTAAACTGACCACTATTCCCAAGAATACGAAAAAGAACGTTCGTATAAAAAATGAAATTTCTGACTGGAATTCCCTGGAGATAATCCTTTTCTCAGCATTTTTGAAGTGCAAGGCATTGCTTATCACATGCTCATTACCGAATACTAATCCAAATACAAGCACTGCTATTGCCCCACTTCCACCTAAAAATTCAGTTATTGCGTATAACATCAGCATTATTGCAAATGTAATCATATAGCTGTAGCCCCTCTCTATTCTCAACAGTACAAGTATGGATAAAATCCCAATAACTACTCCGATAATTATTCCTATAGAGAACTTCCCCATTATTCCCTGTCCAATTATCTGGATATCCACTGCCCCGGAAACAAGTGCCTGGGTCAATACTATTGTAATAACTATTGAAAATACATCTGTAATTGAGGATTCCAAAGTAAGGAAATTTGAAATCTCTTTTGGAAGCTGGAGTCCTTTTAGAATGGAAATGGTAGTAGTTGAGCCTATTCCCCCTGCAAGTGCCCCAAATATGGCTCCCACGATTAATTCTGATCCAAACAAGAAATTAAAGAAAAATGCACAGAATACCATGCATATTACTGTAAGTAATCCTGACATCAAGAGCACTCTTCCGCTTTTGAATATAACTGCAAAAAGATTCAGGGATAATCCCCCGTCAAAAAGAAGGACAATCAATGCAAGTGTTCCAAATAATTCCTGTATTCCATAAAGGCTTGAGGCTTCTACATAACCGCTTAATTTTAGCAAATAACCTATAATTAAAAGAAGCAATGCGCTTGGGATTCTGAACCTTTTTGCCAGTATTTCTCCAAAATATCCGATGAATATTATGCCTCCTAAAATGAGAAATGCTGTTTCAATTCCAATGCCTGCCATGAGCTAATTACAATATCTATATAATAAAAAACTATCGCTTGATTTTAATGTATATACAGATGATTATATGGACATTGAAACAAAAATCAATTTATTGAAAAATTTTGCAGAAGAAATTGTAACTGAAGATGACCTAAAAACCATCTTCGAAACAAATGATCATCCAATTGCCTATGATGGTTTTGAGCCTTCTGGGGTTGCACCAATTCATTTTGGTTTATTAAGGGCAATTAATCTGGAGAATATGCTCAAGGCTGGAATAAGATTCAAATTATACCTAGCTGATTATTTTGCATTCATAAATAATAAATTAGGTGGAGATTTAGAAAAAATCCGTACAGCTGGCCAGTATTTTATAGAAGTTTGGAAGGCTAGCGGAGTGGATGTAAGCAAGGTAGAAATAATCTGGGCTAAGGACATAATGGATGGATTGGATTACTGGGATAAAACCTTAAGTATTGCAAGGCAAATATCCTTAGAAAGAAATATCCGAGCAGTAACTATTATGGGAAGAAAGGAAAGTGAAAAACTAAGTATGGGCCAATTATTCTACCCTCCAATGCAGGTAACAGATATTTTCTACATGGATGTGGATATCTGCCAATTGGGAATGGACCAGAGAAGGGCAAATATGCTTGCCCGTGAAGTTGCTGAGAAACTAAAATGGAAAAAACCAGCTGCAGTTCACCATCATATTCTCTTGGGCTTGCAGGGTTTGCAGCAAAAGGAATTCAAGGAAGAAACACTAATGGCTTCTAAGATGTCCAAGTCTGATCCAAGGACTTGTATTTACATGCATGATACTTTTGAAGAGTTGAAGAAAAAAATAAACAGTGCATACTGTCCTGCGAAATTAGAGGAAGGAAACCCTCTTCTGGAATATTGCAAACATATTATATTCAAGAAAGTTAAATCTGTGAAAGTTGAAAGGGATGCTAAGTTTGGAGGGGATGCTGAGTTCTTTTCTTATGAGGAAATTAGGGATGCATTTGTAAATGGAACCCTCCACCCAGCTGATCTAAAAAATACTGTAACTAATGAATTGGATAAGTTAATTTCTCCAGCAAGGGAATACTTTGAGAAAAATAAAAAAGCAAAGGAACTATATGAAACAGTTAAGCAGTTCCAAGTAACTAGGTAGGTGTGAATATAGAAAGAATAGTTAAGGAGAATATATACAAGAATATTATTTTGGTTATTTTATTTGGACTTTTGTTTTTTCCAATAGATTCATTTTTGATGAATAGTAGTTTAGTAAATGATAAGCCTCTTGCAGGGGACGTTCTGGTTGCAGTTTCAATTTTTGCAGTAATTTCCTGCTTTGGGTGTTTTGCATATACCTATGAAAAAATCAATCAAAAAAGCAACTTTCAAAGATAATTGAGCCACGTTACTACTGGAATATATTTACTGATAATTGGAACTTCCTTAATATTCATTCGCGTATTACTTTCAATTTTAATGGGTCCGTTTATTCTAGTGGATATAATGTTCATACTACTATACCTTGCATGTGTAGGCTATGATTTCTGGGATCTGTTCCGCATTACGAACAAACAATCTATTCGATAAACCGTTTAGTTTTTTTGAACGATTTGTTTAGTTTTCTTAAACATTTACTCGACAAAATTAGCCAATTCCTTTACAATTAATCTATTATCCCTTCAATTATTTTAACATATTTCCTTGCAAACTCAACAATTTCTTTAGCACCTTGCTCCTCAGCAAATTGTTCAGTTCCATATTGGATTTCATGCCTTGTTTCTCTGTAATGATCAAGTAATTTAATGTATCCTTCTGGTAATTTATTTTTATACTTCGCTTCCAAGTATCTTACGATACACATGTGGCTCTTTTCTCTATATCCATCTCTAAACAATATTGCCCTTGAAGCATTCAGTATAGAAACATACCCAACTAGCATTGCTGAATTATATCTTTTATCCTGTAAATCCCCTTCAGCTTCAGATAAAAGGGTTTTAGCCTTATTTAAGCTGGCTTGAGCCTGTTCTTTAGAAGGAGTATACTTCCTTATAAGTCCCCTAGACAAACATTCATTTAAGTCAATCAATGTGCTCACCCCATAAATGGAAAGAATATACTATCGAAAAATATAAAGGTGGGTTAGTTTTTTTAATTTCCTCTACTTTCTGTTTTGTCAGAAATAAAAGACTTGGTTCGATATTTATTCTTTTTCTTAGTTTTGATCTCAGTTCAGCAATTTGCATGGCTGTAGGCTGTTTTTCTATTTTTATCCATATATCCAAATCGCTTTGTCCAGTGTTTGTTCCATTAGCCCAGCTTCCATAAATTCCAATCCCTTTTGCAGGTACTGCTTTTTTTATGCGAGTAATTTCATTGGATATTATTTCTATATTAAATAGTATTTTTAGTGCCCTTACTTTTGGGTTTGAAATATCTATCTTTTTTCTTTTTATAAGTCCTAATTTTTTTAGTTTGCTTAATGTTATTGAAACTGATGCGGGGCTTGTTTTTATGCCCTTAGCAACCTTTCTTACTTGTAATTCTTTTTCAGGATCTTCTAGTATGGTTCGTATTATTTTCGTGTTTTTATTATCTGAAATTCCAATCATATTTACGAATATGATGTTTAGTATTTTTAAACATATCGTTTAGTTTTTCTAAACATTTTGTTTAGTTTTTCTAAACATT